>DASYSI010000502.1:0-3494 GCA_036003485.1 Burkholderiales bacterium
CGGATCGCGTCGATCGCGTTCTGGATGTCGGGCAGTCCCAGCCCCCTGCGATTGAGTATCTCGATGCGTCCGCGCATCAGCTTGTCGTAGTTCGGCTCGTCGCGGGTGGTCAGGGCAAGCTCCGGTATGCCGGTACGCTCGGAAAACTCGATCCAGATCTCGGGAATCAGCACGCCTTCAAGGTCAAGACAAACTATCTGCAACAGAGCCTCCAGCCGGATTTATGACGAACGAATCGCGACGCCACGAGCCATCAGCGCCGGTATAACTTTTGCGTGGCCAGAGCGTGCCATGACAACAGACTGCCCACAGTTTATATCTGCAATTCTGTTTTACAAAATTTAAAAAGGATGAGCAGCCGTAATCGACGTGCGCTGCACGGATCCAGGACCGGATTTGCCGCACTTTACTCGGCGACTATTCCGGCGGTCTTGACCACCTTGCGGTATTTGGCGATTTCGGCGCGAATGTAGGCGGCAAAGTCAGCGGGCGTGCTCGGGCGCGGCTCGACGCCTTGCGCGACGAGCGCGTCCTTGATGCCCGCCGTTCCCAGTATGGCGACGAGCTCGCGGTGCAGACGCGAGACAATCGCAGCCGGAGTTCGCGCCGGCGCCAGAATTCCCATCCACAGCGAAACTTCGTAGCCGCGTAATCCCGCTTCGATGACGGTCGGAACCGCGGGCAGGGCCGCGAGGCGCGTCGCGCCGGTGACGGCGAGCGCGCGCAGCCTGCCGCTGCGGATATGCGGCAGCGTCGGCGCAATGCTGCCGAACTGCAGCTCGATGCGGCCGCTCAGCACGTCAAGCACCGACAGCGCCGAGCTTTTGTACGGCACATGGATGAGCTTCACGCCGGCCATGAGCGAGAACAATTCACCTGCGAGATGCGCAAGACTCGCGTTGCCCGCCGAGCCGTAGCTCAATTGCCCGGGCTTGGCTTTTGCGAGCGCGATCAATTCTTTCAGGTCGTTGGCGGCAAGCGCTGGATGAACTGCAACCACGTAGGGTGAGCTGCCGATCAGCGATATCGGCGAGAAATCACTAACCGGGTCGTAACTCAACTTGGAATTGACGCTGGCGGCGATCGCATGCGTGCTCGTCGTGCCGAGGATAAGCGTGTAACCATCGGGCGCGGCGCGCGCGGCGATTTCAGCGCCGATGCTCCCGCTCGCGCCGGCGCGGTTGTCGATCACGGCCGGCTGTCCGAGTGCCTCACTCAGTTTTTGCGCGACCACCCGCGCGATCGTGTCAGTGGCGCTGCCCGGCGAAAAAGGCACGATCAAGCGTGTCGATTTCGCGGGCCATGGTGCAGCGCCGGACTCGGATGGGGCTGCGCCGACCGCGCGCGCTGCGACAATCATCAGCAGCGTCAGGGTGAGACGCGTCATGACCCAAGTGCTCGCGAGATGCCGACGATCAGATCGTTGAAGTCGTTGAGGGCATTGAAGCGCGGCTGCGCCGCGGTATGCGGCGTGAGTATGACGTTATCGAATTTGAGCAGTTCGTCGTCGGCGCGTCCCGGCTCGGCGTAGAGCGGATCGAGCGCGAAGCCGCCGAGGTGCCCCGAGCTGAGCGCTTCGATCAGCGCATCGCGGTCGACGATTTCGGCGCGGGAGACATTGATCAGGCACGCGCCGCGTTTCATCTGCGCCAGCCGCGCGCGATTGAGCAGATGATGCGTCGACGCGCTTGCGGGAAGCTGGACGCTGACCCAGTCGCTTTGCGCGAGCAGGCTGTCGAGCGGTGCGTACCGTGCACCAAACTCGAGCGCATCGTCCGGCGCAAGCGGGTTCCTCTGAAAGTAGAGCACGCGCATGCCGAACGCCGCGGCGCGCCGCGCAAGCTCGCGTCCGATTTCACCCAAACCGATGATGCCAAGTGTCGATTCATACAGCATCTTCAGGCCGCTCACGCGTGCCCAGCCCGAATTGGCGGTATGTCTGCGGTCGAAAGTCGTAGGCGCATAGCCCGCGGCGCGCAGCTGCTCGACGCTGATCAGGCCGTTGATGCGATGCAATTTCTTCGCGAGCGTCAGCATCAGCGCGAGCGCGTGCTCGGCGCACGCGATATTGGCGCGCCGCCGCAGCGTCAGTACCTTGATGTTGCGCGCGGCGCACGCGGCGGTATCGATATTGCGCGTGATCGTGCCGTATTTCTGAACCACGCTGAGCTGATCCGCCAGATCGAGCTCTTCGTTCCCGACGCGCAACGACTCGACGACCGCCACGCTCGCGCCGGGCAGCGCCGCGCGCAGCTCCTGCTGTGACGAAACCAGCCGCACTTCGGACGGATAAACCCCGGGCGCATTACGCCGCACGCGCTCGCACCAGCCTTCGAAATCGGGCAGGTCGTGCGCCATAAAATGGGCAAACGCGGCGCGGCGCTCAGTGGACGTTTGCGGGTCGAGTATGACCTGGATCAGGCGCGGAAACGGATCATCCTCGACGACGATGACAGTCATTCGCTGTATCAGTCGGCTTTGATGTTCGCGGTCTTGAGCACGGCCGCCCATTTCTTGAATTCGCTATTGACGAAAACGGCGGCTTCACGAGGTGAATTTCCGACAGGGTCCGCTCCGACTTTCTCGAAGCCGCTTTTCACTTCCGGATGTTGCAGTGCTTTTCTTGATTCAGAATTGAGCCGGTTCACAATATCGCCGGCCGTTCGGGACGGCGCGAACAGCGCGAGCCACAGATTGACGGCAAAACCGGGAAAGCCTGATTCCGCAATCGTCGGCAGATTGGAGAGCGCACGCGCACGCTGTTCGCCGGTGGTCGCAAGCCCGCGCAGTCTGCCGTCCTTGATGAAAGGCAGCGCCGCGGTGATGCTGCTGAAAGACATCTGCACCTGGCCCGCAATCAAATCCGTCATCGCCGGTCCGCTGCCTTTGTACGGCACGTGAGTGATGTTTTGCTGTATCCGCGCCTTGAACATTTCGCCCGCCATATGGGGCGTGGTGCCGATTCCCGCCGAAGCAAAACTCAATTTTCCCGGCTGCGACCGGGCGAGATTGACAAGCTCCTGCACATTGTTGGCGGGGACTTTGGCATTGATCACGAGGACGAGCGGCGAAGAAGACAGGATCGTCACGGGCAGCAGGTCGCGATTCAGGTCGTAAGGCACTTTGGCGAGCAGGCTCGGATTGATCACTATCGCCGGATCCATGACGAGCAGCGTATAGCCATCCGCGCTCGCGGTACTCGTGATTTCGATGCCGATGATGCCGCTCGCGCCGGGCCGGTTGTCGATCACGACGTTCTGATTGAGCGCCTCGGAAAAACGCTGGCCGATCAGTCTGCCGACGTAGTCGACGATGCCGCCGGGTGCATACGGAACGATCAGGCGCACGCTCTTAGTCGGATAACTCTGGCCGCACGCAGCGCTCGCGCCGAGCAGCGCAAGCACGCACATTGACGTATTGACTACGGAGCTCGGAGTTTTCATTGGGAATGCACGATACGGCCAGAGCGTTACCGGATCCGTTGTTCGGACCAG
>DASYSI010000503.1:0-10154 GCA_036003485.1 Burkholderiales bacterium
TGTTTCCGAGCCTGCGCGGCAAGGTTACGCTCGATTTCAGCGCGCCCTCGGATGCCGCGCTCAAGCAATGCGATCTCGTGTTTTTTGCCACGCCCAACGGCGTCGCAATGCAGCAAGCGCGCGTGCTGTACGACGCCGGCGTGAAAATCATCGATATCGCCGCCGATTTCCGCATCAAGGATGTCGCGACGTGGGAGCAATGGTATGGCACTCCGCATGCGTGTCCCGAGCTCGTAGCCGAGGCCGTCTATGGGCTGCCCGAGGTGAACCGCGGGCAAATCAAAGACGCGCGCATTGTTGCCAATCCGGGGTGCTATCCGACTTCAGTGCAATTGGGTTTCCTGCCGCTGCTCAAGCACCACCTGGTCGACGTCGAGCACTTGATCGCGGACGCCAAATCGGGTGTCAGCGGTGCCGGTCGCAAAGCCGAAGTACATACATTGTTCGCGGAAACTTCTGACAATTTCAAAGCGTACGGCGTAAGCGGTCATCGTCACCTTCCCGAGATTTCCGAACAACTGAGCTTGATAGCGGAAAGCGAGGTGCGGCTGACGTTCGTGCCCCATTTAACCCCGATGATTCGCGGTATCCATGCAACGCTTTATGCGCAGCTTCAAGGCAACGGCGCCGGCGTCGACTTGCAGCAGCTTTATGAAAAACACTACGCGCAGGAGCCATTCGTCGACGTGCTGCCAGCGGGCAGTCATCCGGACACGCGCTCGGTGCGCGGATCGAACGTATGCCGCGTTGCAGTGCACCGCCCGCATGGGGGCGATGTTGTCATCGTGTTGTCGGTAATCGACAACCTTACCAAAGGCGCAGCAGGGCAGGCGGTCCAGAACATGAATCTCATGTGTGGTTTGCCGGAGACGAGCGGACTGGAGCAGATCGGATTAATGCCATAATCAAAAGGCTCAAGAGCATGTTCGGCATCTCGGCGCCACGCATGGCGGTGCGCGCTGCGATTCCGTGGTACTTGCGCTGGCTCGGCCTGATCGTGCTGGCGCTTGTAATATTATTATTTGCGCGCGCAACTTACGATTTCGGCAAAAAGTTCGCCGGATTCGATCAGGGTGAGGCCGACCGCGAAGTGCAGCGCCTGCGCGAAATCAATGCCAAGTTGCAGCAGGAACTCACGCAGCGTCACGGCGGCGTCGCGCAGGATGAACGACAGCTGCAAATCGAGCGTGCGGCTTATGCCGATCTCGTCAAGCAGATGAAGGCATTGACCGAGGAAAACGCGACGCTCAAGGAAGATCTCGCTTTTTTTCAGACTTTAATGCCCGCGGGCGGCAGGCAAGGCGGGTTGGCGATCAACCGTTTTCTGGTGCAGAGCGACGCGTTGCCGGGCGAATACCGTTACCGGCTGCTGTTGACGCAAATGGGCGAGCGCAGCAGGGATTTTCAAGGCAAGTTGCAATTCGTGGTCAACTTGCAGCAAGAAAACAAAAAGTTAGTCATGACCCTGCCCAATGAAGACGACGGCGAGGCCAAGGGTTTTAAACTGAATTTCCGCTTCTACCAGCGCATCGAGGGCACCTTCCGTGTTGCCCCCAATGCGACCGTGAAAAGCGTCCAGGTCAGGGTATTTGAAAACGGCGGCAATGAGGCTAGACTGACTCAAACTGCCAACGTGTCGTGAACAGGAGGGCATCGTGTTTGGAACGAAGAAACGCAATAAACCCCAGAATCGTATCGATTGCTTGATCGGTGCCGGAACTACGATCGAGGGCAACATCAGTTTCAGCGGCGGCTTGCGTGTCGACGGCCACGTGCGAGGCAATGTAATTGCTGCCGAAGACAAGCCAAGCACGCTGGTTTTGTCCGAGCAAGGCCGCATCGAGGGCGAAATCCTTGTTTCTCATGTGGTTATCAACGGCACAGTGGTGGGGCCGGTGCGCGCGATCGAGTACCTGGAACTGCAACCTAAAGCTAATGTCACAGGGGATATCCACTATCACACGCTCGAAATGCAGCTCGGTGCGGTCGTGCAGGGACGCCTGATTCATCAGCTCGAAGTCAAATCGGGCAAAGTCGTGCCGTTAAAGCCCGTATCTGTTGAATAGCAGCGTGTTAACATAAGGCTCGCAAATGCAGGAGCAGAGCATGAATGCAGTGAGTGAAATGCCCGCGCCGCTCGTATTTACCGACAACGCGGCTGGCAAGGTCAAACAGTTGATCGACGAGGAAGGCAATCCCGATCTCAAGCTGCGCGTGTTTGTCACCGGCGGCGGTTGCTCCGGATTCCAATACGGCTTCACATTCGATGAGGCAATCAACGAAGACGATACGTCGATGCAGAAAAACGGCGTCACGCTTTTGATCGATCCGATGAGCTTGCAATATTTAGGAGGTGCCGAAATCGACTACCAGGAAGGAGTTGAAGGCGCCCAGTTCGTCATCAAGAATCCCAATGCGACCTCGACGTGTGGCTGCGGATCCTCGTTCTCAACCTGATTTAGACTCATCCCAACAAAAGGGCGCCCGAGCGGCGCCCTTTTTTATGTCAGGCGCGGTAATGGGCGCCGAGGATACGCGCGCCGTGCGCGCCAGTGACCTGTGGCAGACTGCCAGGCTGTGAATTGAGTATTTGGCGTGCAAGCCATGCGAAAGCAAGGGCTTCGACGTGCTCCGCATGTACGCCGAGCGTATCGCTCGGCGCGGTTTTTCTCGGTGCCAGCTGTTGCGACAGCAGCTCGACAAGGGCTGAGTTGCGCGCACCGCCGCCGCACAAATAAACCTCCTGTGAGCCTTCGCAAAACCTTCCCACGGCCTCCGCCACTCCATGCGCCGTCAGCGCGAGCAATGTCGCTTGTACGTCAGCCGGCGATTCGCTGCCGCCAAGCTGGTGCGCGAGCCAGTCGAAGTTAAAAGTTTCACGGCCAGTGCTTTTTGGCGGCGCGCGCCTGAAATAGGGGTCGGCCAGCAACTGCGCAAGGAGATTCGGGATCACGCGGCCGCTCCCGCCCCACGCGCCGTTGTCGTCGAATGGCTGCTTGAGATGACGCTGCGCCCAGGCATCGAGCAAAATATTTCCCGGTCCACAGTCGAATCCGCTCACCGCACCGGAGGGTGGCAGATCGGTCAGATTGGCGATTCCACCGAGGTTGACAATCACGCGATGCACGTCGCGGCGTGCAAACACCGCGTGGTGAAATGCTGGCACGAGCGGCGCGCCCTGGCCTCCGGCCGCCAGATCGCGGCTGCGAAAATCGCATACGACATCGATACCGGTCAGCTCGGCGAGCAGGGCGCCGTTAACGAGCTGAATGCTGTAGCCGGCGGCGGGCTGATGGCGTACCGTCTGACCATGGCAGCCGGTCGCTTTCACGGCATGCGCGCGCTGCGAATTCTTTCCCAGCAGCTCGGCTATAGCAGCCGCGTATTCGCGAGCGAGCGCGTTCGCGGCAAGCGCCGCACGCCGCAATTCGTCGCCGTCAGCCTGATTAAGCGCAAGCAACTCAGCTCTGAGCCCGGAGGGATACGCTTGATGGTGGTGACCGACCACGCGCGGCGCCATTTCGCTCAAGTCGGCGAGTACCGCGTCGATACCGTCCAGGCTGGTGCCGGACATGAGCCCGATGTAGAGCTCGGGCATGGCGGAGGAATTAGTCGAGGCGCGCGAGGTTGGTGCTGCGCAGCAGCTCAAGCCGTTGCGCGTAGGTTTTGGCCATCTGGTCAAACCGCGGTTTTTGTTCCGGCGTGATTGGCGGTGCTGCCGGCATTGCGACGCGCAGCGGGTTTTGGTGTACGTCGTTAATACGGAATTCGTAATGCAGATGCGGGCCGGTGGCAAGACCGGTAGCGCCGACGTAACCGATCACTTCGCCCTGTGCGACTCGCTTACCTCGATGCAGACCTTTGGCAAACGCCGATAGGTGCCCATACCAGGTAGTGTACTTTGATTGATGACGCAGCGTTATGAGGTTGCCGTAGCCACCCTGACGTCCGGCGAATTCGACCACGCCGTCGCCGCTTGCCTTTACGCGCGTGCCGGCAGGCGCACCGTAATCGATGCCTTTGTGCGCGCGCCACGCCTGCAGCACCGGATGGAAACGCGCGTTGGTAAAACCCGAGGTGATGCGCGAGAATTCAAGCGGTGAGCGCAGAAACTGCTTGCGCAGATTCTTGCCATCCGGCGTGTAATAACCACCCTGATTTTCGCCATACTCGAAATACACCGAACGGTAAGCTTTGCCCTGGTTGACGAACTCGGCGGCGAGCACGCGTCCCGTTTTGACCGGCTCGCCGCGATGATAGAACACTTCATAAACCACGCTGAAGCGGTCGCCTTTGCGCAAGTCCCGGTGAAAGTCGATATCGGTCGAGAAAATGTCGGCGATCTGCGTTGCGATCGCATCGGATAATCCTGCCGCGTCGGTAGCGCCAAACAGCGAATTCCGGATCTCGGCAGATTTCATCAAAGTACGCCGTTCAAGCTGCGCTGGTTCTTCCCTGACGTTGAAACCCGTATCGTTGCGGTCGAGCGCGAGGAGAGTGCCGCCATTCAGATAGCGCAGGCTTATGAGTTTGCCATCGGCAGTGGTAATCGCGCGCAGGATTTTCCCGGGGACCAATTGGCGCAGCGCCCTCAACTGCTGATTATTTCGCAGCGTCTGCAGTGCTTCGGGGTCGTTGACCTGCAATCGATCGAGCAGGCTCGCGATGGTCTCGCCGCGCTGGATGCGCTCTTCGTGCGTAAAAGTGAAAGCGGGTGCGTTGCCGTCTGCGGGCGGAATCAGCGCCGGCAGTGTGATCTCCTCGACGACATTGTTGATTACAACCGGTTCGACAAAGGTTTCGGGCGCGACGCCGAATGCAGCGACAACGCCAAAGCATGGCACCGCGATGAGCGCCGCGGGAAGCCGATGCCGAATCGTAAATTCGCGTATCAAACCGATAATTTTTTGCGCTAGAATCAGACTTTTACCTTGCATTCGCAAGTTCCCTCCCTGGAACAACGCCGGCAAGCTTAGCAGAATGGTACGCGCGCGCAACTCTCAATATCACATTGTGAAAAATGGCGATGACCGTGAATAAGCCGTGCCTTTAATGAAAGATCAACTCGAGATCATCAAACGCGGCTGCGACGAGCTGCTGGTCGAGTCCGAACTTGTCGAGCGTTTGAGATCCGTTAAGCCGCTACGCGTGAAGGCGGGTTTCGATCCGAGCGCGCCCGACCTTCATCTCGGACACACTGTGTTGATCAATAAGTTGAGACAGTTGCAGCAGCTTGGCCATCACGTGGTATTCCTGATCGGCGATTTCACCGGCATGATCGGCGACCCGACCGGCAAGAACGCGACACGGCCGCCGCTCACGCGCGCTGAGGTCCTGCGCAACGCCGAAACTTACCAGGCGCAAGTATTCAAGATTCTCGACGCGGCAAAAACCGAAATCGTCTACAACTCGTCATGGATGGACAAGCTGTCCTCGGCCGACATGATCAGGCTCGCCGCGACCCATACCGTCGCGCGCATGCTGGAGCGCGACGATTTCGGTAAACGCTACAAAAGCAACCAGCCGATCGCAATCCACGAATTCCTCTATCCGCTGGTGCAGGGCTATGACTCGGTGGCGCTGAAGGCCGACCTCGAAGTCGGCGGCACTGACCAGAAATTCAACCTGCTGATGGGACGCGAGCTGCAGAAACATTACGGCCAGCCGCCGCAATGCATACTTACGATGCCGTTGCTGGAAGGCTTGAAAGGCGGCGACAAAATGTCGAAATCGCTCGGCAACTCTATAGGAATCACCGAAAATCCTGACGAGATATTCGGCAAGTTGATGTCGGTATCCGACGAATTGATGTGGCGTTACATTGAGCTCTTGTCGTTCGCTCCGCCTGCCACCGTCAGAGAATGGAAAAAGGATGTCGAGGATGGGCGCAACCCGCGCGAGATTAAAGTCGGTTTCGCGCAGGAAATCGTTGCGCGTTTCCACGATCAAGCGGCGGCGCAACACGCGCGCGCTGCTTTCGAAGCGCGCTTCAAGCAAGGAGAGATACCCGACGATATCCCCGCCGTGCGCGTGCGCGCGGGCGCAGACGGTATAGCGATCGCCAACTTACTCAAGGAAGCCGGACTTGCCGCGAGCACCTCGGAAGCGCTGCGCATGATTGCGCAGGGCGGGGTCAAGCTCGACGGCAGCACCGTCAGAGACAAAGCGCTCAAGCTGCCCGCAGGCGTCGAAGTCGTGGCGCAGATCGGCAAACGCAAATTTGCGCGCGTGACCGTGGCGTAAATCCGGCACGCCCGCGTGCGTCAGCACGCGGCTAGGGCAGCCCTCAGTCAGGCTAGTGCGGCGCGCGTCCCCATAACTGTTCCAGCCGCGCGTCGCGCCCGCAGCCGTTGCGGTAGAACTTATAGCGCACCGGATTTTTGAGATAGTAGTCCTGGTGGTATTCCTCGGCCGGATAGAACTCACCCGCTCGCGTGATCTCGGTCACGATGGGCGCCTTGAACGGTTTTGACTTTTCGAGTGCCGCCTTGGATGCTTCGGCGAGCCGTCTCTGCTCATCGTCGTGATAGAAAATGCCGGTGCGGTATTGCGAACCGACGTCGCAGAATTGCTGGTTTTTTACGGTCGGGTCGATGTTATGCCAGAACACATCGAGCAATTGTTCGTAGCTCACTTTCTTCGGGTCATAGACCACTTGTACCGCCTCGGCGTGGCCGGTGCGGCCTGAGGAAACTTCCTCGTAAGTCGGATTGGGTTTTTGACCGCCGATGTAGCCCGATGTCGTCGAGATCACGCCGGTGAGCTTGTCATACGGGGGTTCCATGCACCAGAAGCAGCCGCCGGCGAAGGTCGCCTTGGCGACAGCCGCTTTTGGCGCCTGCGTGTGCCCGGTGAGGGCGAAACCAGTCAAGATTGCGGCCGCCAGAAAAAGCAATCGCGTGCGAACTTTGTTCATTTCTCTTTCTCCAAAATGGTCGCGACTTTATGATCGGTGGATCGATAGCTTATGATTGTAAGTCAGTCGTATCGTTCCAGGGTTTCCTTACGTTACCCGTTCGACCGGCCGCGGCGCTGTCAGGATGTCGCCTGGATCCGGACTAAGGACATGAGCCTGCTAGACAATCCGGAAAGGAATTTCGAATGACACAGACTACTGAAACCGCGACCCTGGGCGGCGGGTGCTTCTGGTGCCTGGAAGCGGTATTTGACAACCTGCAGGGCGTCGTATCGGTCGAGTCCGGTTATTCCAACGGCAAGACCGTTAATCCCACTTACCAGCAGGTGTGCAGCGGCGATACCGGCCATGCCGAAGTGGTGCGCGTAAACTTTGACCCGGGGAAAATTGCATTTCGCGAAATCCTCGAAGTGTTCTTCGCGATCCACGATCCGACCACGTTGAACAGCCAGGGCAACGACTTCGGCACGCAATACCGCTCGGCGATTTTTTACAACTCACCCGGGCAAAAGGCCACGGCTGAGCAGTTAATTGCGGAACTGACCGCCAAAAAGGCCTTTGGCGCCCCGATTGTGACCGAGGTCGCGCCGGCGCAGACGTTCTACGCCGCCGAGGATTATCACCAGGAATATTTCGCTAACAACAGCGCTCAGCCTTATTGCCAGTATGTGGTTGCGCCCAAGATGGCCAAGTTCAGGAAAAAATTCGCGAATCGACTGAAGCACTAGGCTCGCCGTCGCCGCAACGCGCATGGCCCACGTCATCGATTACGATTTCGGCATCAGCGCAATCGACTCGGGCTACCAGCGCCCGTCGCTCGCTGCGATACACCTCATTGTCGAAGGTGACCGCGCTGCAATTGTCGATACCGGCGCCAACAGTTCGGTGCCGCGGGTGCTCGAAACGTTGCGGGCCAAAGGGTTGCGCCCCGAGCAGGTCGATTATGTGATCCTCACTCACGTCCATCTCGACCATGCCGGCGGCGCCGGGCTTTTGCTGTCAAAGCTTCCCAATGCGAAGTTGACCGTGCATCCGCGCGGCGCGCGCCATGTCGTGGATCCGCGAAAACTGATCGAAGGCACGATCGCAGTCTATGGCGAGACCGCAATGCGACGCACTTATGGCGAGATCATGCCGGTGCCACGCGCGCGCATTGTCGAGACTCCCCACCAGTCGACGCTCAAGCTCAATGGCCGTGAGCTCTTTTTTTTCGACACCCCCGGGCACGCGCGCCACCACGTGTGCGTGCTTGACTCTCGATCGGGGCATCTGTTCGCGGGCGACACGTTCGGTCTTTCGTACCGCGAACTCGATTGCGATGGCCACCAGTTTGTTTTCCCCACTTCCAGCCCCGTGCAATTCGATCCCGAAGCCGAACATCGCTCGCTCGACCTGATCTTGAGCCTGAAACCGCCCGCGATTTACGTCACACACTTCGGCCAGGTGCGCGATATCGCGCGCATGGGAGACGACATGCATCGCCTGGTCGACGCCCACGCCCAGCTTGCGCGCCGCGAGCGCAATGCGGGGCCGGAGCGCCACGAGCGCCTCAAAGCGGGCATCACGCAGCTCGTGCTCGACGAAGCGCGGCGTTACGGCTGGCGCCTGCCGCGCGAGCAGATTCTGGAAATATTCGCCGGCGACATCGAGCTTAATGCGCAGGGGCTCGGCATCTGGCTGGATGAGACGGGGCTAAACGCTACGCGGTCTTAAGCGCTGCCAGCACCTTGTCGGGCGTAAACGGTACCGAGCGCAGCCGCACCCCCAGCGCGTCGTAGACGGCATTCGCGATTGCTGAAGGCACGACGGCCGCGGTCGGCTCACCGGCGCCCCACGGACGCTCGCGCGGCCGGTCGATCAGGTCGATCACGATTTCGGGCACGTCGGGGAAGGTGAGGATGGGATAGCTCGCCCAATCAAGGCTCGTCACAGTCGAGCGGCTGAACTTCAGGTTCTCGATCAGCGTTCGACTTACCGTCTGTATCACATTGCCCTCGATCTGATTCTTGAGTCCGTCGGGGTTGATGATCTGGCCGCAGTCGTGCGCGACGTAAAAGCGCTTAACACGCACCACGCCCGTCTTGCGGTTGACTTCGACATCGGCCACCACGCCGACGTACGTGCGCACCAGCTCATACTTGATATATGACAAGCCGCGTCCGCGCGCGATATCGCCGCTGGTCGCGCCGCTGCGCTGTGTGCGCGGTGTCCAGCCGGCGAGTTTGACGAGCCGGTCGAGCAACTCGGCCGCGCGCGGGTCCTTTAAGTTGCGGCGCCGGAATTCGAGCGGATCTACACCGGCCGCCGCGGCGCACTCATCCATAAAGCATTCGTTGCCGAAAGTGTTCTGCATGCGTCCAGGGGTTCGAATCCAAGACGGCTTGAAAGGTGTTTCGGCGAGCCAGTGTGCGGTTGCCTTGATATTCGGCACGCCGTACTGAATTGCGAGCGCCTGGTGGATATTGCCCGGATGGGCGGCTTCCTTCGGCAACTGCGCCAAGTCCGCAGCCACCAGCGTCACCTGAATCTGCGAAGGCCGGTCAGGGATGAAGACTTCCGATTCCCACGCGACCAGGTTACCGCCCGCGTCGAGCGCGCCGCGGTAGTCGAGCAGTGTCGGTGGGCCTTTGGGGTCCCAGCCGTGTTCGTCGGCGCGCATCCATTGCACGCGTACCGGTTTACCGATTTCGCGCGCGATCAGAGCCGCGTCGGCAGCCGCGTCCTCGTGGCCGTTGCGGCCGTAGCAGCCCGCGCCTTCGACGTAAACGCAGCGCACGTCCTGCTCCTTCATGCGCAGCATTTGCGCCATTTGCTTGCGTAACAGATGCGTCTGCTGGGAGGCGCTCCACGAAGTGAGCTTGCCGTCACTGAATTCGGCAATCGCGCACGACGGGCCGATCGAACCGTGGGTGTGGATCGCAAAGTCGTAAGTCGCGGCGAGTTTTTTGGCGCCGGTTTTCAGCGCTTCCGCCGAGTTACCCGTGTTTTGCAGTACTTCATCCTTATTGATCTTGGTCTTACGCACGTAATCCCAAAGGCTGGTCTGATCTGGAAGACCCTTCCAGTCCGACCACGTTGCTTTCAACGCGCGGCTGGCCCTGATCGCCGCCCACTCGTTTTTGGCGACCACCGCCAGAAAATTATCCTTGCGCACTGTGGCTACAAAACCCGGTATTTTCCTCGCGTCCGAGTCGTCGACCGCCAGCAAATCGGACTTGACGGCAGTCGGCCGTACTAC
>DASYSI010000504.1:0-11322 GCA_036003485.1 Burkholderiales bacterium
ATTTCCGATTCGATCGGCCGGCCGGTCGCCATATCGACATGCGTGGCCCAGTTCACTTTTTCGAACGGTTTAGCCGAGATCAGTTTGCCATTCACACGATCGAGCACGTACAGGAAGCCGTTGCGGTTCATTTGCATCACGACCTTGCGCTTCTGGCCGTTGACGTTGAGATCGCCCAGGATCATCTCCCAATTGGCGTCCCAGTCGTACATGTCATTCGGCGTGAACTGGTAGTACCAGACCATCTCTCCGGTCTTCGGTTTGATCGCGAGCAAAGAGGCGGTGTAGAGATTGTCGCCCGGCCGCGTCGCCGGATTCCACGGGCCGGCGTTACCGGTTCCCCAATAGAGGAGATCGAGATCAGGATCGTACGAGCCCGTGATCCACGTCGATCCGCCGCCGCGCAGGTAGGCGTCCCCCGGCGGCCACGTGTCGTAGCCTTTCTCGCCCGGCGCGGGGACGGTGTAGTGGCGCCACAAATGCTTGCCGGTGTCCGGGTCCCAGCCGTCGAGGAAGAGGCGCGTGCCGAACTCCGCACCCGACATGCCGGTGATCAGCACGCCGTTGGCGATCTGCGGCGCTCCGGTGATCGAGAAGCCCTCCTTCCAGTCGGCCGCTTTTTCCTTCCAGATCTGCTTGCCGGTCTGCATGTCGAGCGCGACGATATACGCATCGAGCGTGCCGCGAAACAGTTTGCCGTTGTAGATTGCCGGGCCCTTGTTCGAGACGCCGCAGCACACCACGCGCGGCGTTGCGGGATCCCACCCGACCGGCGTGCGCCATTTCTGCTTGCCGGTGGCGATATCGATCGCGACCGTGTACTCGGCGTTGGTCACGTACATGACGCCATCGTAGACGAACGGCTGTCCCTGCTCGCCGTAGTTGCTCGCGAGCGACACGTTCCACACCGGCACCAGCCGCTTGACCGTCTGCTTATTGATTTCCTTGAGCTTGCTGTAGCGGTTCTGGTGATAGCCCATGCCGTAGGTCAAAACATTGTCGGTGTTCTTGCCGTCGTTCTTGAGATCCTCGAGCGACTGGCAATACGCCGGGGCTGCGGCGAGCAAAAACAATGTCGTGGCCAATGCAATTCTTTTCATCACTCTCTCCATGTGAACGCGGCAGCAGAACGCGCCGCGTCGATCCTCGCTGATCGTTATAGTGTGCGAGATTTGGAAAATATTAACAGCAACAGCCGTCAAGCGCCAACCGGCGCGCGGGGAACGCCCGCCGGCAGCTCGCACCGCAAAATCAAAATACGAAAAGTTTGGTATAAAGGCTGCAACGGAAAATCACGGCCTATCACTCGGAAGCCACTTGCAACGCTGTTCCCTCCGCTCTGAATTGCTGCTTGTCGTGCCTCTCGCGTACGCCGCGTGGCCGGGATCGGCGTGCGGTGCCGAGACGGAATCGGTGCCGCGGCTTCTGCCCGAGGTGCAAGTCATCGGCACCGTTCCCTTATCCGGCACCGGCGTTCCGCTGAGCCAGGTACCGGCCAACGTTCAAAGCGTAACCAGCGATCAGCTCTCGCGGCAGCCCGGCTTGAATTTGAGCGACTGGCTGAATCTGAATGTCGGCAGTGTCAACATCAACGATACCCAAGGCAATTCGTTTCAGTCGGACGTTAATTTTCGGGGATTTACCGCTTCGCCCATTCTGGGAACTGCGCAAGGCCTGTCGGTATTTGTCGATGGAGTACGCGTCAACGAGGCTTTTGGCGACAACGTGAACTGGCACTTGATTCCAAAATCGGCAATCGCAAACATGTCCGTGCTGCCGGGGTCGAATCCCGTGTTTGGCCTCAACACGCTCGGCGGAGCGCTTACGATCAGTACCAAGGACGGATTTCGGTACCCGGGCACCGAGTTTCGTGTCAGCGGCGGATCGTTCGGACGGCAGGCTTACGAAGTCGAAACCGGAGGCCACGGCGAGCACGCAGATTATTTCGTGACCGCGAATGTATTCGATGATGGCGGCTGGGCGCAGCACAACCAAAGCCGCGTCACGCAGCTGTTTGCGGCCACTGGTTTTCGTGACGGCACGACCCAGCTTCAGGCGAGCTTTACTTACGCGGACGCGCGGCTTTCAGGCAATCAGACGATCCCCTTGTCGTTCTTCAACGATCCTACCCAGGCTTACACTCTGCCAGACATCACTTCGAACCGGCTTGCGTTCTTCAACCTGAAAGCGAGCCGCGTCGTATCCGAGAACATCCAAATTGCGGCAAACGCTTATTACCGTTCGCTGACGAGTGATATTTTCAACAGCAACATCAGCAACGCTTTCGATCCTGATTTTCCACCCGGGCCCGGCAATGAGCCCGCCTCCAACTCGATCAACCATATTCGCGAAAATCGCGCCGGAGGCGCGCTTCAGTTGAGCGCGCTGGGCGAACTCGCGCGGCGCAGCAACAACCTTACCGTCGGATTCAGCTACGACCGCGGCAGCGTCGACTTTACACAGTTCAGTCAGGAAGCCCCGATCGCGTCCGACCGCGATACGACTTCCACTGCAGACCCTGCATTGCAGGTAAGCCTGCGTGCGACGACTCAATATTATGGATTGTATGCAACCGACACGTATGCGCTCGGCGAGAAAACGCATCTCACCATGTCGGGGCGCTACAACCGGGCAACGCTCGAGCTGCGCGATCAGCTCGGTACCGCGTTGAACGGCAGCCACAGTTTCCAGCGTTTCAATCGCGCGCTCGGCCTCACGCATAACCCGGTGCCCACACTTACCACGTTTGTGATGTACAACGAAGGCATGCGCATTCCGACCCCCGTCGAGCTGACGTGCGCCGATCCCGCCGCTCCGTGCAGTCTGCCCAATGCGTTTGCGGCCGATCCTCCGCTCAAAGCGGTGATTTCCAAGACCTGGGAAGCGGGCGCGCGTGGACGCTGGGGTCAGAACTTTGCGTGGAGCGCCGCGCTGTTCCGCACGGATCTTGATAATGACATTCAGTTCATCAGCAGCGGCGGCAGGGGCACCAGCACCGGAATTTTTCAGAATGTCGGGACCACACGGCGCGAAGGACTCGAGCTCGGTCTGGACGACAAAACCGGCAGGCTCGCATTCAGCGTGCGCTACAGTTATATCGCTGCAACGTTTCGCACGCCGTTAACACTCAACAGCCCGAGCAATTCCGCGGCGCAGCCGCTCTCATGTCCAGCATGCACGGACATTCAGGTCACGCCGGGAAACCGCATTCCGGGCATCCCCCGCCATCTGTTGAAACTGCGCGCTGACTACCGGTTTGGCGATGAACTATCCGCAGGCGCGAGCGTGTTCGCGGCGTCGAGCCAATACGCGCGCGGCGACGAAAACAACGTGGACGTTAACGGTCCGGTGCCGGGATACGCAGTCGTGAATTTCGACGCACGCTATCGGCTCGCACGCAACCTTGACCTGCTGGGAGCGGTAAACAACGTCTTCGACCGCCAGTACCAGACCTTCGGCTTGCTCGGACAAAACGTCTTTACCGCGCCCGGCAATGCGTTTGACTCCACCGCCGCAAGTTTTCGGCCGGAGCAATTTCGCGCGGCGGCGGCCCCGCGCACGGCATGGATCGGAATCGCGTATCGTTTTTCGGCGAAATAGAGCAGGTAGCAGCGGGCTGATCAGAAGCTCAGTTGCGCGTTGATCCCCACTAGATAGTTGCGCCCCGGCGACGGCTCATAGAATCGGTTATTGCCATCGGCAATGATGACCGAGCCGATGTACTGGCGATCGGATATGTTGTCGATACGCACGAATTCGGTCAAGCGCCACTTCTTGCCACGCTGCTCGAATCCGGCGCGCAGGTTGGCGACTGTGTAAGCGTCGGCGGACGCACAGTTGAAATCATTGACATAGATCTTGCCGTTGCTGCGAATTTCGAGTGCGGTATGAAAACCGCTCGCGGCATGGCGCCAGATAAGTTCGCCAAACAACGTGTAGGCCGGTACACCCGGCAGCTTATTGCCCGCCGGGACCGTGACCGTGCCTGCGACCGTTGAAACACAGTTAGTAGAATTCGTAGTAAACATCTGGCTGAACTGGGCATCGAGCCAGGTATACGCCAGGTACGCTTCGAAGCCTGCACCCAGATGACTTTCCACCGAAATCTCGGCGCCCTCGCGCCGCGTCTTGGACGCGTTCTTGAAATCGGTACGGCCGCCGATCGCGCTGTTGACGACGATCTCGTCGCTGGTGTTAATGTGAAATAACGCAAGATTGACGCGCGTGGCAGCGCCGATCCTGCCTTTAACGCCGATCTCCTTGTGCAGGCTCGTTGCGGGTTGCAGCGCGAAATTGAGCCCGGTCGCGCCCCCCGGACGGAAAGCAAGCTCGATCAACGTCGGTGTCTCGAAGCCGCGGCCCAGATTCGCGTAGACATTCCATGCCGGCGCCGCATTGAACACGATCCCGGCGACCGGCGTAGTCTTGGAATAATCCACCGCACCGCTGTCGTTCGGGTTGCCGGGAACTATAAAATAGTCTTTCGAATTGAAGCTCACTCGGCTATAGCGCAACCCGGCGCTTACGCTCCAGCGCGGCGCGGGCTTCCACTCGAGCTGTGCATAGAGGCCGGTATTAGTGACCGTGTTGTCTTCGTCGCGTTTGAGCGCGCCCGCTATGCCATTGTTGTTGAGATATCCTTTGCGATGCTGGGCCATGCGGTCGTAGTCAACCCCTGCAGTGAAGGTGAGCGGTCGTACGCCCTCGTTCACGCTGCGCGTCCACCGCAGGCCTAGGCCTTCATAACCGAAATCCTGATCGACGACGCCGCCCGCAGACGTTGCCGGCGCTTGCGCCGCGAGTGGAATGGCAAGAAATTGCGTGATCTGCCGGTCGCCGAGATACGTCCTGGCCTGCAGCTTGTCCGCACTGCCCAGGTTTATGTCATAAACGAGCCCGACCTGATTCTGGCGCGCGCTTTTCCGAGTGTTGAACAACGTCGCGCTCGGATCCGCCTGGCGCGGATTAGCGATGACCTGCGCGCGGCTCAGTCCCAGCGGGTCCTGGGTCTCCGGTTGATCGAATGTATTGACGAGCATCGTCAATGTTCCGGAGGCGAACGGAGCTTTCAGCTTTGCATTCGACAGATCGCGCGTCACGGTGCTGTGATCGCGGTAGCCGTCGGTGTGAAAGCGCGATGCATCGAAAAGGTAATTCAAACTTCGGCTTTGCCCGCCAAATTGCACGTCGCCTTTGTACGTGCCGTAGCTGCCGCCGAACAGCGAGCCGCTCAGCGTGGGCTCTGGCGGACCGTCGGCGCTGAATAGCTGGATCACGCCGCCGGCAGCATTGCCATAGAGGCTGGAGAACGGACCGCGCATCACTTCGATGCGTTCGGCCGAACCCAGGTTGAATGACGACGCCTGCGCCTGGCCGTCGGGCAAGGTTGCCGGTATGCCGTCGGCGATAAGCCGGATACCGCGCACGCCGAAAGCTGAGCGCGCGCCGAAGCCGCGCGACGAAATCTGCAGGTCCTGCGCGTAGTTCTGGCGATTCAGTACCGCGATGCCGGGCACGCGATTGAGCGCTTCCGACAAATTGACCTGCGGCTTGTCTTCCTGGATGACGCTTTTGTCGACGCTGTCGATCGCGACCGGCAAATCAAAGCTGTCACGCTCGGCACGCGTCGCGCTTGTCACCACTTCGGGCAGCAACACTGGCGACGCGCCCGGCGTTGGCGCGGCCTCGGGCGATGACGGTGATTGCTGCGCGCTCGCGCTGCCGGCAAATGCGCCCAGCGCACACCCGAATGAGACAGCGATTGCAGCGGCACGAGTCATTGAGCAAGTCCGCATGTAAGCGCCTGTGTCGTTCTTATTTGAAACCGAACAACCGCGCCGGCGAATCCCACAGGACTTTCTGTCGATCCGCAGCATTAGGCAGCCAGCGCGGCAGGCACGAAAAGCCCGGGCCGTAGTCCATGCGCTCGGCCATGCGCACGAACGGCCAGTCGGAACCCCACACGCAGCGGTCGAGCGTGAAAGCTTCGATCGCGGCAGCAACGAACGGATCGACATCGTGATACGGATAGCCTTCGACCGACGAGCGGAACGGACCGGATAGCTTGACTACCGCATGGCCCGACTTGCCGAATTCGAGCAGCGTCCGAAAACCCGGGTGCGCAACGCCGCGCTCGACGTCGGGCCGTCCGAAGTGATCGAGCATGACGCGCACGCCCGCTTTGCGCAGCAGCGGCGCGGCTTCTACCAGGTTGTCTTTTTCGCAATGAATCTGCACGAACCAGTTCATTTCTTTTACGCGCGCCAGCAGACGGTCTGCGCCCGGCTCGACGAGCTCGCGCATGCCGTTGGTCATCAGGTTGATGCGGATGCCGACCACGCCGCCATCGGCGAGTGCTTTCAAATCGCGCTCGGCCAGTCCGGGTTCGACCAGCGCGATGCCTTTGAATCGCCCGCCCGAATGGGCGATGGAATCGAGCATGCAGCGATTATCCCTGCCGTACGGCCCGGCGCCGACCAACAGACCGTGCGTTAGCCCATGCGCATCGAGCACCGCGCGGAACTTGGGTGCAGTGCCCGCCTGGCTCGGATCCGGTTTGTAATGCGTAGCGGGCGAAAAAGGATAATCGTCGCCGCAAAAAACGTGGGCGTGACTATCGACGGCGCGTGTGGGAGTCATCTGTTAGTGTGCTTCCTATCGTAAGGGTGCGTGAAAAATCGAAGTGTATGCGGCGGCGCCTAAATCGACAAGGCGTCGACAATTCGGAAGCCATGGACGTGACGTGCCAGCCTAAGAAATTGAAGGCTCTGAGAATACGCGTGATGCGGAAGAAATTTTGCGAAAGTTACAACTGCAGCTCAAGAATTTCATGAAGCATTGTTTGGTTTTACGCTGCGCACTCGGCGACCATGTTCCAGCGACTGGGTGCGCAGTACTTCCACCTCACCTTTTCCGTGCACGCGACCCGCCCGAAAAAATTACCCTGGCGGCACCGTTCCAGTTCGCCGCGCATTGCGGGAAGCCAGTCCGCATGAGCCTCGGCAGGGGCGACGGGCGCGGGCCTAGCAGGAGCTGAGAGCGCAGGTTGAGTTGAAGCAGTGGGTGCCGCCGGCGCGATCGGAACGGCGGCTCTAGCGGCCTTGGCCGCCGTCCTCGCCTCAGCCACCATGAAATCGACGGCCCGCCTGATTTCTTCGTCACGGAGCAATCGATCGCCACCGCGCGCCGGCATGGCCCCTTTGCCCTCCACTACGGAAGCGTAAAGGCTGGCGCGGCTGCGAGCGAGTCTGGGGCTCCAGGCTTCGACATCATCCAACCGCGGACTGCCAGACACGCCGGTTGCATGACATGACCGGCAGCTACTCGCATAGACCGCCCTACCGCTCTTGGTCGGTGTAGGCTCGGGACTAGCACTTGGTACGGCCGGGACATCAGGACTCGTCTGCGGGTTCGCCTCGGGCAGCGGATTGTTTTTAGCGGGCGCCTCCCGCAAGGTCGAAGTCTCCGGTATGTTAGTAGTGTCTGGAAGCGAGGCGACCGTCGACGGAGCCGCGGTCTGCGGCGGAGAAGGAGCATTTTGCCGCATGGACATTCTCCAGAATCCATCGATTGCGAAATAACCCGCACCTGCGATAACGGTCAAGCTCGCAAGGATAGCCGTAATCAAGCTCCTGATGGACCTCCGCGACGAGGGCGATAGTTGACTGGGTGTGACCGGAGCCGGCGCTGCCTCAAGTGTCGTTGGCGCCACTTCCATTACGGACTCAACTCGCGATCTTGCGGTCGAAGGCGCAGGGACGGCCTCTCGACTGCCACCGTGTGCCGCACCGCCCTCGGCGCTCGCACTCGATATCTTGCCGGATGGGTGAACGTCACTCGGCGTACTCTTCTGCGCTCTCGGCGATTCGATTGAATCCCCGGAACGAAGGGAAGGAGCGACCGGAGCCGGCGCTGCGTCAAGTATCGTGGGTTCCACATCCGTTACGGACTCAACTCGCGATCTTGCTGTCGAAGGCGCAGGTGCCACCTCTCGACTGCCATCGTGCGCCGCACCGCTCTCTACGCTCGCACTTGATATCTCACCGGATGGGTGAATGTCACTCGGCGTACTCTTCTGTGCTATCGGCAATTCGATTGAGTCCTCGGAACGAAGAGAAGGAGCGACCGGAGCCGGCGCTGCCTCAACCGGAATCTGCAGGGCAGGGTTCGGATGCGAGCGGGTTGAAATTGCGGGCGCCGGCGTGACTACTTGAAGCGAGGAATTGGAGACAACCTGAACCGGACTGCCGCTTGTTCGCTCCTCGTGGGCAAGGTCGGGCTTGATATGCCCACTCATCAGATCTTCGCGAATATGCTTTCCTATTACCTTAAGGACTTTGTGGTCTGGATCTTCTTTCGCGGCTTGTTCCCATTGCGCCTTAATGTCCGCCAAATGGCTTAATTCCTTGCGGTCTGATCGAAGATATCGTGCAAATCCGATCTCGCACGGTATCAACCGGTAATGGCGCATATAGGAGAGGTGCGCTGCATTCGAGTCCAGACCGGCGGTAGCTTTCGGCTGGCCGTTCTCCAAATAGCTGGACGCGATGCCCCACGCTTCAGCCGCTTTTGCCAGAAACTCTTCGCATCGATCGGCATCTTCGCCTTCAAACAGGCACGCGCTGGAATAGATGATTCCGAGATCAACGCTAACCAAGAAGCTGTCCGGGATGCGGCCCTCGCAATGAACCAGTTTATCGGCCAAACTCAACAATCGTGCAATCCCTTTCGGGCCGTCAAATCCACCACCGTCACGGACGTACGCAAGAATTTGCGCGTACGCTTCCGCCGCTTCTTCTGACTTCCACTCCCAACCATATTTGTTCATATGGCACCAGCCTCGCGCTCAGCGCGCTCAAGCCCCTAATGAACGGGTAGACACCTTGGCAGCTCTTTCATTCCATTAACCGGCATTCTTTCATATTGCTGACAGTCACACCGCCCCGCTCCTCCCGCCCCTGCGTACGGCGGGAGACGGAGAGAATCGGCGCAAAGCGCTAGGCTTTAAGCTTCGGCAACAGCCTGAGTGCATTGTCGCGCTCGATCGCGATCAAATCCGCCGCACTGAATCCGTACTGGCCGAGTCCCGCGTTTTCTTCCGCGCCCAGGCGGAACGGATGATCGGTGCCATAGAGCATCTGCGATATCGGCGCGATTTTCATCAGCGCCGTGAGCGCACCGGAGTGATTGCCTTGTGCGGTCTCGTAATAGAACTTGCGCAGCTCGTACATCATTCCGCGCGGCAGTTTCTGCTGCGCGTCTTTCGTGAGCTGCTCCTGAACCTCGAAGCGGCTCAACAGAAATGGCGCCACGCCGCCGCTGTGTGAAAAGATCCAGCGGATATCGGGATAACGCGCCGCCGCCCCGCCGTAAAGCAGGCTCGCGATGGTGCGCGTGGTGTCGACCGGCCCCTCGATCGTGTTGATCGACAACGCCGGCAAAACGGCGGTGCAGCACAAAGGCGGGGTCGGATGGGTATAGACCACGGTCTTCCTGCGATTGAGCTCCTCCAGCACTGGCCAGAACACGGGGTCGCCGAGATATTTGCCGCTATAGCTCGTCATCAAGCCGATGCCTTCCGCATTCAGCTTGTCGAGCGCGTACGCGATTTCACTGAGACTGCCTTCGGTGTCCGGCAACGGAATCGAAGCAAACGAGCCGAAGCGTCGCGGATAATCAGCGACGAGCCGTGCCGCGTACTCGTTTGCGTCGCGCGCGAGCTTGCGGCCGAGCGGTACGTCGCCGAATGAGATGGCCGGTGGAGGAAGCGAATTGATAGCGATGGCGATCCCGCTCTTGTCCATATCTTCGAGCGACTGCTGTACCGTCCACGGTACCTGGCGTATGCCGTGCGTCTTGAGAGCCGCCGTATAGGTGGGCGTCACGAAGTGATGATGGACATCAATGCGGTACGGCTTCGCGCCCGCCGTGCCGGGAGCCTGCGCGTTCGACGCACAGCCTGGAATAAGCGCGCCCGCGCCGAGCGCGGCAAGCCCGGCGAGAAATTTGCGACGCTGCGCAGTATTCGCGAACGCGGGATCGATATTGTTCTCGTCAATGGCGTATTTCATGCTTCCTCCTTGATAAAGAAATGCAATAGAGCGAAAGACTCTAAGGAAGGTCTAAAAATCTCACTTTCGTCGTTCCCGCGCAGGCGGGAACCCAGGCAATTCAAATACGTCTGGATGCCCGCCTGCGGGCATGACGATTAAGCAGAGGTTCCTTAGTGCGCACAACAGCGGCTCAAGGCGATCGTCCCTGCGCCAGTGCGAGCAGCGCTTCGTATATCTTACGGTCAATCACGATGCCTTCGCGCAAATTACGCGCGCGTTCGCGAAACGCGCGCTCGGACGGTATCCGGATCTCGTCTAGACCCGGCTGGCGCGGCGTCGACTTGATGCGCTCGATGGCGTCACTCAAATGCCGCCGGTATGCATCGAGCGGGACCAGCAGATCGGGTTTGATCGCGATGATGAGGTAGCCATAGCTCTGCTCGACGTCATCGCCGGAACCGGCGAGCACGCCAAGCGCCTGCATCGCGAGCGCGAGCGCGTAACCCTTGTGCCCGCCAAACGGCAACAGCGCGCCCAAGCGCGCGAGCGCCGGATCGCGTGTCGGTAGCCCCTGCGCATCGATCGCGACGCCTTCCGGCAGCAGCTCGCCGCGGCGCTCGCGGAATATCAGGTCGGTGGACATGAATGCGGAAGTGCCCAGGTCGATGACCACGGGTTCTTGCGCGCTCGGAAATCCGAACGCGATTGGATTGGTGCCGATTGCAGCAGCGGTGCCGCCGGGCGGCGCGACGTGGCGCGTCGAGCTCACGGTGTGAATACCGATCAAACCGGCGCGCGCGATCATCTCGACGTAATGTGCGCCGCGGCCGCTAACCCAGCTGTTATTCACGCCAACGATCGAGAAATCGTGCGCGCGCGCTTTTTTGATCGCGGTCTGTGTCGCGCGGTACATCGTCACCATGCCGACGTTGTTGCCGCCGTCGTAGCGGATCGAGACGGCAGTCTCGCGCAGCACGCGCATCGGCCGGCGCGGCGCGCGCAGCCTGGGATGCTCGGCAACGTTCAGAATCTTGGGCAGCCCCGAATATTCGTAGCCGCACAATGCGGCATCGATCACATGATCGGCGACGATGCGCGCTTCCTCGGCGTCATAGCCGAGCTTGCCGAGCGCGCGCTCGGCAAGCTCGCGTGCTTCGGCGACCGTGAGCCGTATCCGCTCCTGCGTAACGTCGTCCATGTACATTCCCGCTGATTAAGGAAGGTCTGAAAAATCCCACTTTCGTCGTTCCCGCGTAGGCGGGAACCCAGG
>DASYSI010000505.1:0-2854 GCA_036003485.1 Burkholderiales bacterium
ATGAGCACGCCCGATGACCATGACCTGCAGCAGTATTACGCCTACCTGCTGTCCTATGCGCTGCTGCAATTACGGGATCGGGCTCTCGCCGAAGACGTAGTCCAGGAAACACTGCTCGCAGCGCTCGAGGGGCGTGCCCGCTTTGCCGGAAGGTCCTCGCACAAAACCTGGCTTACCGGAATCCTCAAACACAAGATAATCGACATCATGCGACGCAGATCACGCGAGCAGCCGCTGACTTCAGGTGACGATGAATCGGAATCCGATGCCGTCGACGCGCTGTTTCGGGATGACGGTCACTGGCGCCAATTTCCGTCGAGCTGGGGCGAGCCCGAGAAATCACTCGAAAATAAAAATTTCTGGGAGATATTCGAGATGTGCTCGCGCCTCCTGCCGGCGCGCACTGCGAGCGTTTTCATGATGCGCGAGGTCATGGAATTGACGACCGACGAAATCTGTAAGGCTCTTGCGATCACGCCGACCAATTTATGGGTCATGCTCCACCGCGCGCGGCTGAGTCTGCGCGAATGCCTCGAAATCAAATGGTTTGGCGGCGCGGCGAAATAAGAATGTTGAACTCAACGCGAAGATTCGGCGGGAGGCGAAAGAAAACGCCAAGTCCGACAGACTGGGTCCTCTGCGGCTTTTCGGTTTCATTGCGTCTCATGCCGGCTTAGGGGCTCCGATGTTATCGTGCAAAGAAGCCAGCATGCTGCTGTCGCAGGCTCAAGAGCGTGATCTCGGTCTCAAAGAGCGGTTCTTCCTCCAACTGCACCTGTTGCTGTGCGACGGCTGCGCCAACTTCCGCAAACAGCTCGCCTTCATTCGCACGGCGGTGCGGCGCTGTCGCGATAAAGATCTCTGACGGGAATTACTTGGGGTGAGGCATTGTGCCGACTGCCGCAGCGCGAACTTCCGCGTCGAGTTGCAGCGTTGATCGCGCGCCATTTCGGTCTTGCACGATGAGCGTAAGGGGCACACGATCGCCGGGCTTCAGTTCGCGCTTGATGTCGACGAGCATCAAGTGATAGCCGCCCGGTTTGAGCACCACGGTCTCATTCGCGGGCAGCTCTATCCTTTCAACCGCGCGCATTTTCATCACGCCGCCATCGAACGTCGTCGAGTGCGGCTCGGTTTTTCGTGCGACCGGACTATCGGCGGCAACCAGTGCGGCGGGTACGTTGGATGTGAGCTCCATATAGGCGCCGGCGACGCTTTGCCCCGGAACGGTCGCACGCACCCACGGATCGCTGATCTTCACCGCGTCCGCGGCCACCGTCGTGTCCGACGCGAGCATGAACACGAGCGCTGCGCCAGCGGCGCGGAGAATACGTGCATAGCTAGGCATGGAAGACTTTCTGCCGGTTTCTGACGTCGAGTGAAAAACGCATTGTTGCAATTTGACCATGGACGTGCAACGTCGGTTGCATCGGCCTTTGTTATAATTGCAATTTTTTTGAATGCTCATGCGCGTTTTACTGCTTCTGATTTTCTTCGGCGTCGCTGCCGTTTCGTTCGCCCAATCCGCTAATCCGCTCGTGCCGCCGGCACCGTCGGTCGCCGCCAAGTCCTACCTCCTGCTCGACTATCACAGCCAGCAGGCGCTCGCCGCTAAGAATGCCGACGAACGCGTCGAACCGGCGTCGCTCACCAAATTGATGACGGCGTATCTTACGTTCTTCGCACTCAAGCAAAATCAGATTCAGCCGACGCAGACCGTACCCGTATCCGAACGCGCGCGGAAAGCCGAGGGTTCTCGCATGTTCATCGAGCCGCGCAAACCCGTCACGGTCGAGGAGCTGATGCGGGGCATGATCGTGCAATCCGGCAACGACGCGTGTATCGCGCTCGCCGAACTGATCGCCGGCAGCGAAGAAGCGTTCGCGCAGCAAATGAACCGCGAAGCGCAGCGGCTCGGCATGAAAAACACCAATTTCACGAATTCGACCGGACTGCCGAATGCGCAGCATTATTCGACGGCCCGCGATCTGGCGCTGCTTGCACTCGCCATCGTTCGCGATTTCCCCGAATATCACCCGCTCTATGCGTTGAAGGAATATCGCTATAACAACATCACGCAGGCCAATCGTAACCGCCTGCTATGGTCGGACCCGACAGTCGATGGCATGAAAACCGGGTACACTGAAAATGCGGGCTACTGCCTGATAACATCCGCGAAGCGCGGCGAGCGACGGCTGATTTCTGTTTTGCTCGGCGCCGCGTCGGAGACGGCGCGCGCGGCGGAAAGCCAGAAGCTGCTCAACTATGGCTTCCAGTTTTATGATAGCGTGAAGCTCTACGGGAAAAACCAGCCGGTGGCGAGCCTGCAGGTATGGAAAGGCAACGGCGACAGCGTCAAGGCCGGATTTCTCACTGATCTATATGTGAGCCTGCCCAAGGGACAGGCCGACAAGCTCAAAGCGAATCTCGAAAGCCAGCGGCCGATGTTTGCACCAATCGTGAGTGGACAAAAAATCGGCGTGATGAAACTGATGCTCGCCGGCAAGCCGTACGCGGAAATACCGGTGGTTGCGCTCGAATCCGTTGCGCTGGCGGGAGTTCTCGGACGCGGGTGGGACTCGCTAAGACTGCTATTCAAATAACGGAGCGCATATGGACGCAGACATTGTTTATCTCAACGGTGAATTCATGCCGCCGGCGCAAGCACGCATCCCGGTGCTCGACCGCGGTTTTATCTTCGGCGATGGCGTGTATGAGGTGATTCCTGTCTATTCGCGCCATCCGTTCCGGCTTGCAGAGCATTTGAAGCGCCTGCGCCACAGTCTGGACGGTATCCGGCTCGCGAACCCATTATCGGACGCCGCATGGGGCAAGCTTACCCACGACATGATTG
>DASYSI010000506.1:0-5107 GCA_036003485.1 Burkholderiales bacterium
TCCGAATGCGCCTGCCAAAACTCTCAAAGAGATGATTGCGGTCGCGAAGAAGCAACCCGGAAAATATTCCTTCGGATCGGTAGGCAACGGAACGCCGTCGCACATTGCCGGTGAGCTGTTAAAGCTGAAAGCCGGCATTAGCATGGTCCACATTCCGTACAAAGGAGGCGGACCCGCCGTGGTCGATGCCATCTCGGGCCAAATTCCTTTCGTTTTCGTGACTGCGCCGGCAGCCTTGTCACAAGTGCGCGCCGGAAGACTGCGCGCACTCGCCGTCACCACGCTCAAACGCACGCCGGCTGCTCCGGAAATTCCGACTGTCGCGGAAGAGCTCAACATGCCGGATTATGAAGTCGATTCGTGGTATGCGATGTTCGCACCGGCGAAAACACCGGCCGCCATCATCGTCAGGATGCAAAAGGAAGCTGCGCGAGTCGTGCACCTGCCTGAGATCAGGCAGAGGCTGCTCGAGCAGGGGGCCGACGCGATCGGCGGCACTCCAGCCGAGCTCGACCAGGTAGTAAGACGCGAGCTCAAGCGCTGGGCCGACGTTATCCGCGATGCGCAGATCAAGCTCGAATAACCCGGTGGCGCGCGTGCGGCCACTTGCGTGCCGCGAAAGTTAAGCCGCGGCGCGTGCGGGCGCGTTCGACCCTTTGATTTGCGTGCGATGCAACACGCGGCGCGCGCTCGGATCGAACGCGTCGCGGCGATGCATGGTGGTGCGGTTATCCCATAACACGACGTCGCCCAGCGCCCATTTGTGCTGATACACCGCGGCGTCGACATGGCGCCATATCTCGTCGAGCAGACGTTCCGATTCGGCGAGCTCCAGACCGACCACATAAGCGTTGCGCCTGCGCCCGAGGTAAAGCGATCGCGCGCCGGACACCGGGTGACGGATAATGATCGGGTGCGGCGTGCCTACCGAGTTGCGCGGATCGTCCAAAGGCGTCAGTCCCTTGCGCACGTAACCGCCGGAGTCGTAGGTGCCGTCGTGTTTGATGTCCAGTTCGGCAATCCGCTCGACGAGCTGCCGCGGCATTTTCGCGAGCGCCGCTTTCATGCTGCAAAACCAGGTATCGCCTCCCGTAGCCGGGATTTCGAGCGCATACAGCATCGAAGCATCCGGCGGCTGCGGCGCATAGCTCATGTCCGTGTGCCATGCGGCTTCGCCGTCACCGAGCGCGCCGATCGGCTCACCGCTGGAATCGACCACGTTGGAGATGACGTAGATTTCGGGATGTCCCGGAGCGGACTTGCGCCCAGCGCCCTGGTTCGGCGGCGAATCGAGCGCGCCGAAATTTCTCGAGAACGACAGCAGATCGCCGTCGCTCATTTTCTGTTTGCGGAATATCAGCACGTCGTGCTGATACCACGCTTTTTTGATGGCTTCGATCTGGGCCCCGCTAACCGCAGCGAGATCAACACCTTTCACTTCGGCGCCGACGGTGCCGGTGGAAATAACTTCGAATGCGGCGGACATATTGCGTCTCCTCGCAGGATTGCGTCGCGATTGACGCTTACTTTAACGCAAGTCGGCGAGCCGTTCAACGACGCGGCACTTCATTGCACCCGAGCGTGTAACCCGGTTTAAATCATGACCGCGGGAACTACGCTGATCGACCCTCTGCCGCGGCGTTTGCAAACGCTATGCGAGGGCCTATACTGTGTTCCGAGTAGTGAGTGGAGTTCATATCGCTACGCGCTGGACTACTGCGACATCGGCTGCAAACAGACGCCGCGTTGCAAAGGGGGAGTCATGAAGAACGATGGATTCGATCGCCGCGCTTTTCTGAAAAGCGCCGTGGCAGGCAGCGCTGCTGCCGTCACAGTCACATTACCGCACGCTGCACAGGCGCAGAAGGCCGCGCCCACGCCGGACAACACGAGCGCGGCCTACGCATATCTGAATTCCGAAGAGGCCGCTTTTGTCGAGGCGCTCGTCGACCACATGGTGCCGGCCGACGAGTACACGCCGAAGGGAACTGATCTGGGCCTCAATGTTTATATCGATCGCGCGCTTGCAGGCGGCTGGGGCAAAGGTGAACGGCTCTACATGCAGGGCCCCTGGAAACAGGGTGTGCCGAGTCAGGGCTACCAGCTTCCGCTCACGCCCGCTGATTTGTATCGCACCGGCATCAAGGCTGCCAACGCGTTCTGCGTCAAGACCTACGGCAAAAGTTTTGACAAGATCACCGCGAGCGAGCGCCAGGAATTTCTGCTGGGTCTTCAGGCCGGCAAGGTGACTTTCGAAAACGGCCCTCCGGCGCGCGTTTTTTTCTCGACGCTGTATCAAAACGTCATGGAAGGCATGTTCGCGGATCCGATCTACGGCGGCAACCGCAACAAGGCGGGATGGAAACTGATCGGTTTTCCGGGCGTCATCGCGGTGCATTATGCGAACGTCGAAAAGTTTCGCGACAAGAAATACAGCGTCGACCCCCTCGGCATCGCCGACATGAGCTAAAGCGCGTCCACGGAGAATGCCATGGCAACCAAACTGAAAGAAGTCGATGTGGTCATCGTCGGTCTCGGCTGGACGGGCGGCATACTGGCGAAGGAACTAAGCGAAACGGGATTGAAAGTGGTCGCGCTTGAACGCGGCGGCATGCGCAGCACGGCAAGCGATTTTGCGGTTCCGAGCGTGCGCGACGAGCTGCGCTACGTTCATCGCCACGATCTGATGCAAAACACGCAGAAGGATACGCTGACGATCCGCAACAATCCTTCGCAGGAAGCGCTGCCGATGCGGCGGCTCGGGTCATTTCTGCCGGGCGAGGTCGTCGGCGGCTCGGGCGTGCACTGGAGCGGACACACCTGGCGCTGGACCGACAACGAATTCAAGGTGCGCACGCTTTACGAGGAACGCTACGGCAAAAACTATATCCCCGCCGACATGACGATCCAGGACTGGGGCATCACCTACGCCGAGCTCGAGCCGTATTACGACAAGTTTGAGTACGTGGCGGCGGTTTCAGGCAAAGCGGGAAACATTCGCGGTCAGATACAGCCCGGCGGCAATCCGTTCGAAGCCCCGCGTGCGCGCGACTATCCGCTGCCCCCTCTGACGCCGGTCCTCGCGAATGAAATGTTCAAAACGGCCGCGCAAAACAATGGTTATCATCCGTTCCCGCGCCCCAGCGCAAATGCATCGCGCGCGTACACCAACCCCGATGGCGCGCGCTTTGGCGCATGCCAGTATTGCGGCTACTGCCAGCGCTTCGGCTGCGAGGCGAATGCGAAAGGCAGCCCGCATATGACCGTCATCCCCATTGCAATGCGCAGTCCGAATTTCGAGCTGCGCACGAACACCTGGGTGACGAAGGTTCTGAAGGACACGAGCGGCAAGCGCGTGACCGGCGTGACCTATACCAACGTGCTGAACGGCGAGGAATTCGAGCAACCCGCGGCGATGGTGCTGCTGACCGCGTACGCGATCAATAACGTGCATTTGATGCTGCTGTCAGGCATCGGCCAGCCGTATGACCCGGTAAGCCAGAAAGGCGTGATCGGAAAGAATTATTGCTACCAGACCGGCGCGGGCGCGACGCTATTCTTCGAAGGCAGGAATTTCAATCCGTTCATGAGCGCGGGCGGGTCGAGCTCGACCATGGACGACTACCACGCGAACTGGAATTTCGATCGCAGCCAGCACGGTTTCGTCGGTGGCTACGTGGTCGGAGGCGGCTTCAATACCGCTCTGCCGATCGGCTACCGCCCGGTGCCGCGCGGCACGCCGGCGTGGGGTACGGCATGGAAAGCCGCAACTGCCAAGTGGTACCAAACCGCGATGAATATCGGTGCGAGCGGCAGCGTGATGGCGAATCGCTATAACTACTACGATCTCGATCCGACGTATCGCAATGCTTTCGGCCTGCCTCTGATGCGCATGACCTTCGATTACAAGGACAACGAGCACAAAATGGGACGCCACGCGGCACAAGTCGTCAACGACATCGCGAAATCGATGAATCCAACCTCGTTCAACCCGGCCACGGCCCGCACCGAACCCTGGACGGTCGTGCCGTACCAGAGCACGCACAATACCGGCGGCACGATTATGGGAACCCAGCCAAACAACAGCGCGCTCAACAAATATCTGCAAAGCTGGGACTGCCACAATCTGTTCGTCGTGGGCGCGAATGTCTTTGCACACAACGCGGCATACAACCCGACCGGCCCGGTCGGCGCGCTCGCCTACTGGACCGCGGACGCGATCAAAAACCGCTATCTCAAGAACCCCGCTCCGCTGGTGTCGGCATGACAAGGAATTTGACCGCACTGGCGGCAGCGCTGACGATGACGGTGCTCGCGGTCGGCCCTGCGCGCGCCGACGGCGACCCGAAACGCGGCGAGAAAGTTTTCGAGGAGTGCCGCGCGTGTCACTCGCTGGAGCGCGGAGCGAACGGCGTCGGCCCCGACCTTCACGGCGTGTTCGGTCGGCGCGCGGGCGAGCCCGCCGATTTTCGCTACTCGCCGGCACTCAAACGCAGCGGCATCACCTGGACGCCGCAGACGCTTGACGCTTATGTCGCCGATCCGCAAAAGGCGATACCGGCGAATCGCATGCCTTATTCGGGCATACCCGATGCGCGCGACCGCGCCGACCTCATTGCTTATATGCAGCAGGTATTCAAATAGCGCGTCGCATTTCGTCACTTCCAAGCGCAATTTTTTAAGCGCGGCGGGCTATCTTCAAGCTGCAGCAGCCAGCTCGGGCGCGTGCAGATCCTGGATCTCGCTTCGCGCCCGTTGCAGCGCGGCTTGCTTGCTCGCCTCGCCCATGTTGAGACTTTCCGCGTATACGAACTGGACATCGGTTATACCCAGCAAGCGCAGGAAGTCCCTTACGAACGGGGTTTGGGTGTCGCGCGGCGTTCCGGCATAGCGGCCGCCGCGCGTCGCGAATGCAACGACCTTCTTGCCGGCCAGCAGACCTTCGGGCCCTTTTTCCGTATAGCGGAAAGTGACGCCGGCGCGCGCGATGTGATCGAAGTAAGCCTTGAGCATCGACGGGATACCGAAGTTGTACATCGGCAGCGCCAGTACGATCACGTCGGCGCGCTTGATTTCGTCGATCAGCATGTCAGAGTAGGCGACCGCC
>DASYSI010000507.1:0-3664 GCA_036003485.1 Burkholderiales bacterium
AAGCCGTTGATGACAAAAGTGAAGAGCCCGAGCGTCAGAAGATTGATCGGAAGCGTCAGCACGATCAGGATCGGCCGGATCAGCGTATTGACCAGACCGAGGACGAGCGCGGTGACCAGCGCGGTGTAAAAGCTGTCAACGCGGATCGAGTCGAAGAGGTACGGCAGCGCGAGCAGCGCGAGCGCATTGATCACCCATCCGATGATGAGCCTCATTTGGCAGGCTGATGCAGAACCCGCTGGGAGCCGCGTTTGCACGAAAAGTGCTCAGACGCAAGGCGCGTGACGAAGGTCGAACGCTCGTTCTGTTCGACGAGGAGCGCAACGCCGCAGCTGGGCACTTTTCGTGCAAACCCTTCGGGGCGGTGCTGTGCGGGGCGATCTGCTTTGTTGCGAGCCTTGCGAATAGTCCGGCTATTCGTCTGCGGCTCGCGTCGCGCATCTCACCCCGCACAGCATCGCCGCGGCCCCATGGGGTTCTGCATCAGCCTGCTAGGCGCGTCGCAGCCGGCGCCAGCCGATGACTACACCGGTCATGCTGAATGCCAGCCCCAACCCGCACAACATCACGATCAAAGCGGTACGCAGGAGAGGGCGTGCGATCAATGCGGGAAAGTCGAGCGTATGCAGCGCGCCATAGGCCCAGCGATAGGCGCGACGGGATCGATCGAGCTTCTCGAGCATCGCGCCGTTTGCGCCGTCAATATGAAACCAAACATCGCCGCATATAGACCGGTATACCGGCGCGTCCGGCATCACCGATGCAACCGGATAGGCGTCTGCAGGCGGCACCACCAGCGCGGGACCGCAGTCCGGCGCGAGTCGCCGGGACACCGCGCTGACCGCGTTGGACTGCAAAAATTCGCGCTGCGGCTCTGAAGCTTCCCCCGCCAAAGTCAAGCGCTGCGAATTGAGACCGAAACGCTCGCGCCGGTATATCGACCGGCCGAAAGCGAACCATTCGATCTCGCGGGCCTGCTTGGGCAAAAGCTTGGTTTCTAGTGAAGATAATTTGCCCCAATCGGGCGCGCCTGCAATCGTCACCAATTCCGTTGTGGTCGGCGTGCCGGTCGAGAACAGCAAGCCGTGGTCCATTGAAAGCCAGCCGCTGAAAATCCACGTCAGCACGAAGGTCATGCACGTCAGTCCGAGCCAGTGGTGCCATGCATGCCAGCTCTGATAAGGCGATACGAGGCGCTCCCGAGTTACTTTGATGCGCAGCGTACCGAGCAAGGCGCCCGCAATCGCGGTGGTGAGCGCAATCAGCGATAGCGTCCACACCACCCGATCCCACGCGTGCTGATTGCGGCGCAGAACGGTCGGGTAAATCCAGTGGGCGACGCTGCCGGCGTAATTCCATGCGCGTTCGCTGCGCGTCGTGTCGCGCACGACCTCCCCCGTGGCAGACGATACATAGAGCTCGGTCCGCGCGCCGTCGTTAAGCGCTATGCGATACAGCGGACGGTGCGGATCCAAACCATTGGATACTGTCCACTGGTCGTAGCTCGCCAATTGGGCAAATGTCGCTTTCCTCGCGTCCAGACCGCGCCGGCGCGCATGATCAGCGGCAATCGCCAATGCAAGGCGCGCTGACTTCACGCCCGCGGGAGATAAATCGCTCGCATGAACTGCGCTCATGTTCGATTCGCCGCTGACCAGATATACCAACCCGTCGGCTCGGGCCAGCAAACGCACACGCGTTGCGTCAGCGATCCTGCTGGCTGCGACGGCAGCAGCTGGGGTGTGCCGCAGCAGCGACGGATCGACCGGATCCGATCCGCCGATACGCTCGGCTTCGGTCAGCGCCGGGAACGGTACGAAATGCATCACGATCCCGGTCGCGAACCACATCGCGAACACGAGGCAAAATACGACGCCGAGCCAGCGATGAACCAGAATGAGCGCGCGCATCATCGTGAACGGCAGAAATGATTGAATAGCATTTCCGCGTGGCCTTCAACGCGCTGTTCGCAGACGGGACTGCGAACGAGGAGTGTGGCGTCAGGCACGCGAGTAATGCGCGCTGGAGGATAAATAATCCACTTAAAACTTAAGTGCGGCCGATATTTCGTAGCTGCGCGGCGCGCCGAGCAGGATCTGGTCAGGATAGAAAGGGTCGCTCCAGATGGCGTATTTCTTGTCAGCGAGGTTGCGCACTCTGAACGTGAGACGGGTTTTCTGAACGTCGACAAAAGCATAGGCATCGGCAACGGTGTATGCAAGCAGCGTTACCGTGTTTGCATCCGTGCTGAAGCGATCGCCGACATGGCGGATCGAGGCTCCGGCTTCAACCGGCAGTGGGGTCGCAAAGCGGTAGGATGCGCCGGCATTGGCGACAATGCGTGGCACGTTGGGGGGTGTGTTGCCCGAAAAAGAACCGCCGGTGAAAACGTAGTCGTCATAGCGTGCGCGGGTATAGGCCACGTTGCCCCAGAGATTCCCTCGGCTGGTCGGGCGTACCGCCAGAGCAAGCTCAACCCCGTCGGAAATTTGTTTACCGGCGAGATTGAGCGTTTGCCCGCCCTGGGCGGCAAAGACATTCCTGCGTTCGATATCAAAAACGGCGAGCGACCATTCGGCTTTGCGCTCCCAGAACAGATGTTTGATTCCCGCTTCATAGGTGCGCGCGCGGGTCAATTCCAGTGGACCACTAGCGGGCAGCAAAAATAGATTATTGACCGAGATGTCGGCGCCGGTGGCGTACTGCCCGTAAAATGTGAATCCGGGCATGGTTTCCCAGGTGAATCCGACGCGGCCTGTGGTGGGATAGAAGGATTTGGAAAACGGGAAACCGGGAACGATCGCCCCTGTCTTGTTGATCGAGGTGCGGTCGACATCTATTTCTTCATAGCGCAGGCCGGCAATCAGCGCGAATGCCGGGGTTAGCTTCAACCTGTCTTCGGCCGACAGCGCGGTGTTGCCGATGCGGGCGGTCTGCGGTGCGAGGGTCAAGGTCCCGAAGGTTCCCCGGATCGGGTCCACCAGCGTGACCGAGCCGTCGCCATGAAAATCGCTCGGGCGGTCAAAGTCGAGCTTGCTCACATCCAGCGCTGCCACGATGCGGTTATCCATACCGGCGAGCTTCGAATCCCACTGTAGTTCAGCCTTGTTGCCGGTGAGCCGCTGATCGTGCGAGACGAAAAAGCGGTCCCGGTCGACGAGACCGGTGGCAGGGTCGAACGAATACGTTTCGCTGTTGAACCACTCGCGCTTCGCCGTGTAGTGGTAGAGCTGATTTCTTACACTGACGCTGTCATTGACCTTCCATTCAAAGCCGCCGCGCAGCCAGGTTTCGTGGGCATTGACGTAGTTATCGGTCACGTTATAGTTGGTCGTCAGCGTGCGGTTGTCGATGGTGACTGCGCCGAGATTGTTGCCGCTGATGCTGGCAATACTGGTGCCCGAGACGATTCCGCCCAGTGCATTGATGCCGGGGGCCGCGGCCGACACCAGCGGCGTGCCCCAATAGGCGTTGGCGCGGTCCTGCTTGTACTCGAATGCGCCGAACAGTTTGAACGTACTCGATGCCCGAAAATCAAGGCCGGTAGACAAATGCCAGTTCTCGCTGTAGGTATCGTTGACAAAGCCGTTGCTCGACGAACGGTTCAGGTCGAACCGGTAATCCAGTCCTTCCTTGGACGTGCTGCCGCCGGAGCCGAACCCCA
>DASYSI010000508.1:0-2666 GCA_036003485.1 Burkholderiales bacterium
AGGCGTGGAAACCGAAGAGCAGCTCGCATTCCTGCGCGCCAATCGCTGTGATGAGGCGCAGGGTTATTTGTTCTCACGCCCGCTGTCTGCGGCGGATTGCACCAGACTGCTCGCGGCCAGCCGGCGCGCGCATAGACCCGCTGCGATGCCCGGCGCACCCAAAACGCGTGCCGTGCTCACAAAAAGCTTGCCGGCGCCGATCTGAGCTGGTACCGGACCGCGGTTTTCGCGCCACGTGCCATTTCACGAACGGTCGAATACTGCGCGTTGAATCTCGGGAATGAACAGACGCGCGACGACGCGCGCCTCGAAAATTCCCTCGTCCTACTCCGGAAGACCCAGCCGCACGGACAACTCGGTTGGCTTGCCGTCGCGCAATAGCGACAACGTGACGGTTTCGCCGGGCTGGTGCAGCTCGAGCGCTTCGAGCAGTTCATCCAGGCTCGCGACCGGTTTGCTGCCGAGGGCGGTGATGATGTCGCCGGCGATGATTTCGCCCGACGGACCGCGCCTGAATGGCCTGATTCCAGCGGCTTCCGCGGCGCTGTGGCGCGTTACTCCAACGACTGCAACCCCCTTCGCAGATCCCAGCCCCGAGAGCGCTTGTGGCGGCGCCGCTTGAATGCCGAGCGTGGGACGGGTGAATTTTCCGTCGTGAATCACGCGCGGCACGATACGATTCACTTCGTCCACCGGAATGGCGAAACCGATGCCCGCAGATGCGCCCGAGGGGCTGTAGATCGCAGCGTTGACGCCGATCAAACGGCCGGCGGAATCGAGCAGCGGACCGCCTGAATTTCCGGGATTGATCGCGGCATCGGTCTGGATCACGCCGCGAATCGTGCGTTGTGTCACCGACTCGATTTCACGATTCAAAGCGCTGACGATGCCGGTCGTCAGAGTCTGGTCGAGGCCGAACGGATTGCCGATGGCGTAGACTTTCTGGCCGACTTGCAGATCTTTGCTCGTTCCGACCGCAAGCGGTTTCATTTTCTCTTTCGGAGCGTCGATACGCAGCACCGCCAGGTCCCGGTCCGGAAAAGCACCCACCAGTATTGCTTTCCAGGTTGTCTGATCCGAGAGTGTCACGATCGCTCCACTGCCGCCCAGAATCACGTGAAAATTGGTCACGATGTGTCCGCGATCATCCCAGATGAAGCCGGTGCCGGTTCCCTTCGGGACCTGAGTTACGTTGAGGGAAAAAAATCCACGTTGCGTTTCCAGCGTGGTGATGTTTACCGTCGATACGGACGCCGCCTTGAATACCGCAATGTTATTCTGCTCGTCTTCGGCAAGGGAGCCGCGCGCGACGACCGCTCGCTGCTCGACCGGGACGGCTTCGCTCTCGCGTTCGCGCGGAGTCCTGTCCCAAAATCCGAACCACCATGAAAGAAAGACCAGTGCGATCGCCAGGAGCAGCCACATACGGATCGCTCCGCGCTGCCGGCTCGCGGCGCTTGCAAAAAACGAGGCATGTGGTTCGCCCGGCAACATCGTATCTCCCGGCTGAATTGCGCGTGCTTCGATCACACGCTTCAAGGCTACGCTCGCGTCTGGTCAATCTGCAAGCGGTAAAACGTGAAACTTACCCCGGTGTGAATCCGCGCAATACGCGCACGCGCTCCTGCCCCGCGGCCATCATCAGGTTCCATTCATTGGCCGCGCTCAGGAAACGCGCGCCGAGTTTGACCACCTGCTCGAAACGCTTGACGTCGCCGCCCGCCAGGCCTCCGACACCCGGGATCTTGCCATGCTTGCGGCAAGCGCCAATGACCCGGTCGATTGCGGCAATAATCTGCGGATGAGTGAGTTCACCCGGCACGCCGAGATCTGAAGCGAGATCGTTGCTGCCGACGTGTACGATGTCTACGCCCGGCACTGCAGCGATCGCGTCGGCATTGTCGATTGCGCCTTTGTTTTCGAGCATGATGATCAGCAGCGTGTTGTCGTTCAGCAATCCGCGTGCTTCGACCGCCGGCACCGCGCGGTAGCCGAAGTGAGGATAGCTGCCGAAGGCCGAACGGTGCCCAAACGGCGCAAACTTGCACGCTGCAACCGCACGGCGCGCATCTTCGGCCGACGCCACATCGGGAACTACGATGCCGAGAACGCCCGCGTCCAGTAAACGCAATGCCATGCCATAGTCGCCGTCGGGAATGCGAGCCACTGACGTGATCCCCGCGCTGAGCGCGGCGACCGACATCTGCGCGACGACGTCTTCACGCATGGGCGTGTGCTGCAAATCAAAATACAGTGCGTCAAAACCACAGGTGCGCGCGGCGAGCACGATATCGACCGTCGATGCATGCCTGACTTGCAGCGCCAGACCGAGGCCCCCACTACGCAGGCGTTCTGCGAGGGGATTAACCAGAGACGGGATCGAAGACGAAGTCAAGTTGATCTCCTTTGCATGCAATAAATAAAGATAGGATGCGCCGGCATGGCGATTCGCAATCCGCCGCGCCTAGCCTGCTAGTGGACGCCACATCGGTTTAGGCGTCACGGCAGCCGCCAGCCCAGCCATTCGCAGATTCCGCGCCCCATGATCCACGATTTGTCATCCGCCGTGAGCCAGGGCAACTCTTCGGTGAACAGCGTGATCGCCTGCCGATAGGTACACGGCAGTCGCGTGAGATCGGTACCCCAAAATAGGCGCTTGGGGCCGA
>DASYSI010000509.1:0-4977 GCA_036003485.1 Burkholderiales bacterium
ACAACGTGTAGCCGAGCGCGATTTGGCCCCATTTGAGCACGATGAACTGCAGGGTCGCGCCCGCGCCCCAGAACAGCGTCGTGGTCGCGAGCGAAATCTGGCCGAGTTTGTCGGACCATAGCAGTCGCAGGCAGCGCGCGAAATCCGTGACGAGATAGAGGGGGTTCTTGTGCTCGGGCTTGTGGTCGATGCCGGTATTGGGGATGTAGAGGTTGAAGACTGCCGCCAGGATGTAAAACACGATGATCAGCACGACTGCGACTTCGGGCGCCGTGTTGATGCCGGTGTCGATGTAGGGGACATCGATCGACAGCAGCCTGACCGATATCTTCTCGCTGACGAGCAACCCCCCGAGCAGAGTGCCGATGATGATCGAGCTGACGGTTAGTCCCTCCATCCAGCCGTTGGCGATCACCAGTTTTGGATGCGGCAGATACTCGGTAAGGATGCCGTATTTGGCCGGCGAGTAGGCGGCGGCGCCGAGCCCGACGATGCCATATGCGACCAGCGGATGCACCGAGAACAGTATCGTCACGCAGCCCACGATTTTGACGGTATTCGAAATGAGCATCACCTTGCCTTTTGGCAGCGCATCTGCGAATGCGCCGACGAATGGCGCCAGCACCACGTATGAGATCGTAAAAAAAAGCTTCAGCATCGGCGTCAGCCACGCCGGCGAGTCCATGAGGGCGAGCATCGCAATTGCTGCAACCAGCAGAGCGTTGTCCGCAAGCGACGAAAAAAACTGCGCCGCCATGATGATGTAAAAGCCGACTGGCATGAGGAAAGTGCGAAGCCCTTTGCGGGTCTGAGTTTTAGGTGCAGCTTTTATACCATAGTTTAACGGCTGCGGCGCTGGCCCCGGCGGCGCCGCCTTTCATGACTTGCCCTGGGAAATGTGGTTGAATACCGGCTCGATTCCAAGAGGGAGAGTGAGTCTCGTCAGAAGTGAAGGGTAGCTCGGCGGTCATGGTTCCCGCCCCACGCCCGCACCTTGCGCCTCACGGCTAAATGGCTGATCGCCGCTTACAGGTTTTCTACACCGTCGCCAAACAACTGAGCTTCACCAAGGCGGCGGAACAGCTGTTCATGACGCAGCCTGCGGTAACGTTCCAGGTGAAGCAGCTCGAGGAGCATTTCAACGCACGCCTGTTCGACCGCACTCACGGCAAGATTATGCTGACGCCGACAGGGCATATGGTGCTCGAGTATGCCGAACGCATTCTCAGCCTTTCGGAAGAGCTCGACAAGCGAGTGAGTGAAATGACGGGCGCAATCAGCGGACCGTTATTGCTCGGTGCGAGCACCACGATCGCAGAGTTTATCCTGCCGCGCGTGCTCGGGGAGTTCAAGGCGCGTCACCCGCAGGTGCAAACGCATATGACGGTCGCCAACTCCGAAACCATAGAAAATCGCATTGCCGATCACACTATCGACCTCGGATTGATCGAGTCACCGTCGCGCCTGCCGAGCCTGCATACTGAAGTTTGTTGTGACGACGAGCTGGTCATGATTTGCGCGCCCGGTCACAAGCTTGCGGGGCTCGCGGCCGTCACCCCGCAACAGCTCGCGGGCGAGCCGTACATCAGCCGCGAAAGCGGTTCCGGCACGCGCCAGTTCGCGGATAATTATTTCCGCCAGTCGGGAATGGCGCCGGAGGACCTCAATATCGTGATGGAGCTGGGCAGTCCGGAAGCGATAAAAGGCGTGGTCGAAACCGGAATCGGCGTGGCGATCATGTCGCGTGCCACCGTGGCGAAAGAGCTCAAGCTGGGATCGCTCGCGGCCATCCCGCTGGCACCGCGCCTGATTCGCACGCTGTCGTTGGTGTATCCACGCGAGAAATTCCGCTCGCGTCTGGTGTCGACTTTCGTCGATTTTGCCACTCAAAAAATGCGTGCGATGGCGGGAGCAGCTTGAGTACATGCCGCGTCCGATCAAAGCCACCATCAACAAGAGCGCCTTGCAGCACAACCTCGCCACGGTGCGCCGCAGCGCGCCGCGCGCATCGGTATTTGCAGTAATCAAGGCCAATGCCTACGGTCACGGCGCGGCGCGCGTTGCGCGTGCGCTTGCCGCTGCCGATGGCTTTGCGTTGCTCGAGCTCGACACTGCGGTGCGCCTGCGCGACGCAGGCTTCAGGCAGCGCCTCGCGTTGCTGGAAGGCATTTTCGAACCGGCCGAGCTCGACATCGTATCCGAGCACGACTTGACGATCGTAATTCATGACGAGGAGCAGTTGCGGATGCTCGATTCCGCGCGCGCTGGCGCACGCTTCGACGTATTGCTCAAGATCAACACCGGCATGAACCGTCTCGGCTTCACGCCGCACGCCGCCGCTGCTGCTCTGGCGAGGCTCGAAGCGCACCGCGCGGTTGCACAGCTTACGCTGATGACGCACTTTGCCACTGCCGATGACGCGCATGGAGTGGCGTGGCAACTCGAAGTATTCGATGAAATCGCCGCCGGGAAATCGCTGCCGCGCAGTCTTGCCAATTCGGCGGCGATCCTGCGCTATCCCAAGACCCATGCCGACTGGGTGCGCCCGGGCATCATGCTGTATGGATGCACGCCGTTTGCCGATGTCGCCGCCGACACGCTCGGCCTTAAGCCGGCGATGACGCTCACGAGCGAGATCATCGCGGTACAGGCAGTCGGACCGGGCGCATGCGTGGGCTACGGCGGCGTGTTCCAGGCGGCGCACGCGATGCGCATCGGTGTTGTTGCCTGCGGTTATGCCGACGGCTTTCCGCGCCACGCGCCGGCTGGCACGCCTATTTTGGTCGGCGGCGAGCGCACGGCAACGATCGGTCGCGTTTCGATGGACATGCTGTGTGCCGATTTGACCGGCCTACCTGCGGCGGGAGTCGGAACGCCGGTCACCTTGTGGGGAGAGGGACTCTCGGCCGACGAGGTCGCGGCGGCCGCCGGCACGGTGAGCTATGAATTGTTGTGCGCTCTGGCATCGCGCGTGCCGGTGTTTGAAATCTAGTTTCGGATCAAACAAGGTCCAGAGCGTTTTTGCACAAATGAAGGATCGAAGAGAACAGAGTAAGCGTCCCTGAAGCATAATGAAAATCACCACCTGGGGGTGTATTATTGCCTTATGACCAGCGAACGCTTGACAGCTGATATTTCCGCACCCACCGGACAGCACAGCCACCACGAATGGCCGTACCGGCGCTCGCCGGCAAAGCGCTATCTGGTGGCGATAATTGCCGTGCTGTTGGCTTTTGCGGCGCGCTACCTGATTTACGACGATCTTCAAAACCGGCTGGTATTCACTTTCTTTGTTCCGGCGGCAATCGTCGCAGTATGGTACGGCGGGGTGGGTCCGGGAATGCTCGCAACCGTGCTCGGCATGCTCATCGGCGATTTCTTTTTCATGCAGCCGCGCTATGCACTATGGCCCCTCCGGATGAGAGAGGCAATGGCGATCGGGGCGTACACGGTTACCACGATGCTATGCGTTATCTGGTGCGAGCGACTTCACAGCCGAATTCGAGTTTTCGAGCAGGCGCTCGATCACGTCCGGCATCAACACTCGATCAAATTGCATCCCCACGCGCAGGAATTCGCCGATTACCTCAGCGGTTACTATGCACAGGCTGACCATCGAAATTATGCGTACAACAGCTGGCCGTTCCGGCGTTCGTTTGCACTGCGCTACGGCATGGCGATCGGGGTGGTTGCGCTGGCGTTTGTATTGCGCTACACGCTTTTCGGCACGCAGGATCATCGGTTTCCGTTCCTGTTTTTTGTGCCCGCGGCGATGACCGCGGCCTGGTTCGGCGGCATGGCGCCCGGCCTGCTCGCTACCGCGGCGGGACTGGTGCTCGGCGACTACTTTTTCCTGTCCGAGCACGAAGCGATGGGGGCGGTGCGCGAAACCGAGCGCCTATCGATCGGTCTGTACGCGGTGATTACGACTCTGTGCGTGATGTTGTTTGAAAACCTGCACGACCGAATTCGTCGTCTCGAGCACGCCTTCGACCATGCGCGCCATCGTCACCCGATACCGATTACGGACGCGTCCTCTTCGGGCTCATCTGCGGCCGCACCACACTGAATCAGCACTTGGGTCGCGCGCGCGCTCGCAAAGCTGATCCGCACACCGAGTTCGCATGGCAAAGTCGAAATCGATTTATACCTGCACCGAATGCGGTGGTCAGGCCGTCAAATGGCAGGGTCAGTGTCCGCACTGTACGGCCTGGAATACGCTCGTGGAAAGCGTCGCCGAAAGAGCGGTGGCGGGCGGTAACCGCTTCAGCGCGCTTGCCGGCAGCGGCAAGCTGCAACGCTTAAGCGAGGTCGCGACGCGCGAAGAGACGCGCGTGGCAACCGGTGTAGCGGAATTTGATCGCGTGCTCGGCGGCGGGCTGGTTGCGGGCGCGGTGGTGCTGATCGGCGGCGACCCCGGCATCGGCAAGTCGACGCTGATGCTGCAGGCGCTGTGCGCGATGGGGGCAAACCACAAGGTGTTGTACGTGAGCGGCGAGGAGTCCGCACAGCAGATCGCGCTGCGCGCCAGGCGCCTCGCCCTCGACGCAGCCGCGCTGCATCAAATCGCCGAAATCAATCTCGAAAAAATCCTGGCGCTGCTGCAGGCCGAGAAACCGGCGGTCGCGGTCATCGATTCAATCCAGACGTTGTACTCGGAAGTGCTGCAGTCGGCGCCGGGATCCGTGGCTCAGGTTCGCGAGTGCGCGGCTCAACTCACGCGGCTCGCCAAATCAAGCGGCATCACCGTAATCCTGGTCGGCCACGTCACCAAGGAAGGCGCGCTGGCCGGTCCGCGCGTACTCGAACACATCGTCGATACCGTGCTTTATTTCGAGGGCGACACCCATTCGAGCTTTCGCCTGATCCGCGCGTTCAAGAATCGCTTCGGCGCGGTCAATGAGCTCGGCGTGTTCGCGATGACGGAAAAAGGACTGAAGGGCGTGTCCAATCCGTCGGCGCTGTTCCTGTCGCAGC
>DASYSI010000510.1:0-12529 GCA_036003485.1 Burkholderiales bacterium
TGCGGTGTCCACCGCCTCGGATCCGGAGTTCGCGAAGAATACGTGGTTAAGATCGCCGGGCGCGAGCTCTGCAATCAGATCGGCTGCGCGAAATTCGCCGGGATGCCCCATCTGGAACAGTGGGGAATAATCAAGGGTATCGAGCTGGCGTTTGATCGCCTCGATGATCCGCGGGCGGCAATGGCCGGCGTTTACGCACCACAGCCCGGCGGTGCCGTCGAGGACCTGGCGTCCATCGTCGGTCGTGTAGTGCATGTCACGTGCCGATACGAAAATACGCGGCGCCGCCTTGAACTGGCGGTTTGCGGTAAACGGCATCCAGAGTGACTTCAGATCGTAATCGCGGATTTTCATGATTGGGCAGTTCGAAGAGTGAGCTGCTATTTTGCCGCGTCTGCGATGATTCGGCTACCATGGAAACCTAAGAATGCCAAAAGCCGCGCCGCAAAGTCGCCCCACAAAACGAATTCCAGAGAACCGGATGCCGAAACACATCGTTTGCCTGACATTCGATTTCGACGCGATGTCGGGCTTTATTTCGCGTGGCATGACTTCGCCGTCGCCCGTCTCACGTGGCGAGTTCGGCCCCGACGTTGCCGCGCCGCGCATCCTCGCATTGCTCAGGAAATACCGCATACCGACTTCGTGGTACATCCCGGGTCACACGCTCCAAACGTATCCGAACCAATGCCGCCAGGTGTTCGATGCCGGCCACGAGATCGGCCATCACGGCTGGACGCACGTGCCGCCGGCGCAATTGACGCGCGAGCAGGAGGAAGCGGGCCTCATGCGCGCTAATGAGCAGATCAGGATCCTGACTGGACGCTACGCGCGTGGTTATCGTTCTCCGTCGTGGGATTTGAGCCCGCATTCGGTCGATTTGTTGCTCAAGCACGATTTTGTCTACGATAGCAGCATGATGGGAGACGATTACACGCCGTACCGCGTACGCCGGGGCGACGTAATCGAGCTCGAAAAACCCGCCGTGTTCGGCAAACTCTGCCGGCTGATCGAAATGCCGATCAGCTGGTCGCTCGATGATTACCCGCATTTCGAGTTCTTGCGCACCCAGGAATCGATTTTGCCCGGCCTGAAAAATTCAACTGGCGTGCTCAAGAACTGGATCGACGACTTCCTGTATCTGAGGAATACCCTGCAGTGGGGAGTCATCACGTACACGTTTCACCCATTCGTGATCGGGCGCGGCGGACGCATGCTGATCCTCGAGCAACTGATCCGGACATTGAAAGACGAGGGCGCCATATTTACCACGGTTGAAACCGCGGCGGCCGAGTACGACAAGCGCGTCGCCTTCCAAGGTTGATTCCCGGTTATATCGACAGCGACTTGTTTGCACTGCGTCCACTGTTGAAAGCACCGTTAAGCCCCTTGATGGCTGCGGCACTCGCCTGTTGGATGCTGTGCGGGAGCAGTATCGCCGCGGATCTCACGGTAGGTTCCAAACGTTTCACCGAGTCCTACATCCTCGGTGAAATCGTCGCGCAGACGGCGCGGCAGGCTGGAGAAGCGCAAGTTATCTTCAAGCCCGGGCTCGGCAACACCGCGGTCGTGTTTGCGGCGCTCAAAAGCGGCGCGATCGACATCTATCCCGAGTACTCGGGCACGATTGCCTACGAGCTGCTCGGTGGAAAATCCGGAACTACATTAGCCGATATCAACCGCGCGCTGGCGCCGAGTGGGCTCACGGCGTCGATTCCGCTCGGATTCAGCAATACCTATGCGCTGGCGATGGCGGACAAGGCGGCGCAGCAACGCGGCATCACCAGCATTTCCGATCTCGCCCGGCACGCCGCTCTTGTGCTTGGGCTTTCGCAGGAATTCCTGAACCGCAAAGATGGCTGGCCGGCGCTCAAAAGCGCTTATGGTCTTCCGTTCGCACCGCGCGGGCTCGATCATGGCCTCGCTTACGAAGCGCTGACGGCAGGGCGCATCGACGTCATGGATATTTACAGTACCGATGCCAAGATCGCGCGTTACGGGTTGCGCGTGCTCGAGGATGACCGGAAATTCTTTCCCGCATACGCGGCGCTGCTGCTGCATCGCGCGGATTTGCCCCAGCGCTTGCCGAAGACGTGGGCGGCGCTTTCCAAACTGGAAGGCGCCATTTCCGCAGAACGCATGATTGCGATGAATGCCGCGGCCGAGCTCGATTCCGTGCCTTTCGCGCAAATCGCCGACGATTTTGTGAGCAAGGGCAGGGCGCAACGCGCAAGCGCGCAGCACGGCTTCTTCGAGCGGCTGTTCGGCGAGGATTTCTGGCGCATCACCTGGCAGCATCTGACGCTCGTATTCGCGTCGCTCGCGGCAAGCTGCGCCGCCGGCATTCCGCTTGGCATCTGGGCTGCGCGTTCGAATGCGGCACGCAACGTGATTTTCCCCGTGGTGAGCGTGCTGCAAACTGTACCGTCGCTCGCGCTGCTCGCGTTCCTGATCGCGCTGCTCAACCAGATTGGCACGCTGCCGGCGCTGATCGCGCTCTTTTTGTATGGATTGCTGCCTATCGTGCGCAATACGACGGCCGGATTGGCCGAAATCAAGGCGGGACTTATCCAGGCGGCGGCGGCACTGGGCCTGCAGCGCGGCCCTATCCTGAAACTGATCGAGCTTCCGCTCGCATCGCGCACCATCCTCGCCGGGGTCAAAACTTCGGCCGTTATCAATGTCGGTACCGCGACCATCGCGGCATTCATCGGCGCCGGCGGTTACGGCGAGCGCATCGTCGCCGGTCTCGCGATCAACGATAACGCGCTGCTGCTCGCCGGAGCGATACCGGCGGCGCTGCTGGCGATTATCATCGAGTCGGGGTTTGGCGTTGCCGAGCGTTGGCTGGTACCGCGCGGGTTGGCGACGGCCGGATCCGGCAGGTAAGCTCTGCTACACTGGCATCTGCCGCCCGGCACCGGCTGCAATCGGCAGTTCCCCGTTATCGTCACTCACAGAGGAAGTCACATGGTCACACTGGAATTTCATGATCCATCGGGCGCGCTCGATGTGACGCAGCCGCACGCGCCGCGTCTTGCCTCCCTTGCTGGCGCGCGCATCGGTTTCGTCAGCAATGAGCAATGGCAGGCTTACCGCATGCTGCCGATGATTAAAGAATTGCTTGAAGCGGATTTTCCAGACATCGAGGTGCTCCCGATCAATGCTTTCCCGCAGGGCAATGAGCTGATCGGCTCCGAGGAGACCGCCGCCCTCGTGAAACAAAGCGGCGTTGACGCCGTCATCGTTGCCAACGCGGCTTGAGGGGCTTGCGCCACAGCATGCGGCCGTGCAGCCGCTAGAATAGAAACGCAGGGCATTCCCACCGTCACACTGACGCGGTCGGATTTTGTCGGCGTAATGAAGAACGCCGTGTCGGGACTCGGGCTTGCACCGGATGCCGCGATGGTGACGTTTCCGATCGACATGTTCCTGCCGGGCAGCGATCTCGCGTCCTTGCCGGGGCGCAAACAGGAGTTCTATGACGGACTGACGCGCTGGCAACCCGGGTTCGTAAAGAATACAGCGCGCGCGGCTCCGATGCTCAGTGTCGAAGGCGCGAGCTACGAGGACGCCCTCAACAAAGCTAATCAATTGCTGCTGACCAACCTGTGGGGTGACGGGCTGCCGCTGTGGCCGGCGACGCGCGAGCGCGTGGACTGGATACTGCGCGGCGCGGCGTTCCCTCGCGCACACGTGATCGGCAAGTTTCCACCGCGCGGCGGCGTTACCACGGTCGAGACCTGCGCGGTGGCACTCGCGATGGCGGGTGGCAGACCCGAGTACCTCCCGGTTTTGATCGCCGCAGTCGAGGCGTTTCTCGATCCGGAATCGAACAGCGAGCAACTTCAGGCGACTTCCGGCGGTCCGTTCCCGGTGGTGATCGTCAACGGCCCGATCGCAAAAGCAATCCGGCTGAATTCAGGTTTCGGCTGTCTGGGCCCCGACCCCCAGCGTCCCGCGGGTGCCAGCATCGGACGTGCGCTGCGGCTGCTGCAGCAGAACGTGGGCGGCGCGCTGCCGGGCATAGGCACGATGGCGATTTTCGGCGCCATGCGCTACACCAATGCGGTTTTCGCCGAGGACGAGGCTGCGCTGCCGCAAGGCTGGCAGCCGCACGCAACCGAGAGGCACGGCTACACTCCGGGGACGAATTCGGTGTCGCTCGTCTTTGCGAACGGCGTTACCAACGTCCGGCGGCGCGGCGCGAAGAAGGAGCTGCCGCAGGAAGACGCGCTAAACGGCATGTGGCGCATGGCGGATTTCATGCGCACGCCCAACCTTGGCGCACTTTCCGGCTACGAGAAGGGTACGCCCGGCATCATGTTGATTTCGCCGGTGGTGGCGAAGATGATGGCGGCATTGGGTTGGACGCAGGCCTCGATACGCCAGTTCCTGTGGGAAAACTCGAGGATTCCGACGCAGCAGCTCAAACGCGCCGGCGCCCCTGCGTGGCTCGAAATCGATGCCAATCCGATCACCCGCGACAGCATCAAGCTCGATCCATGGCCGATCACGCTCAAGCCCGAAAACATCGTTCTCGTCGTGGCCGGCGGCGACCATCCCACCCATTTCCACTGGTTGCAGGCGCATTCACCGCGCGTGATCGGCCGCGTCATGCGCGTGCCGGAGTCTTTTGACGGGTTGCTGGCCGACGCCGACCGCGACCTGGGCTGCGGGTCGGACGCCTGCAGGATTTGAATCTGACCACCCGCGGCGCAAATGGCCCTTGGCGTGAAGCGAACTACCAGCCGGAGGTGGAGACTGTCTGGGTGCGGTATCCGGCCCCGCGCCACGCATCCGTCCCGCCACGGAACCAGTGAACGTTGGTGTATCCGGCCTCGATAGCATGCAGGGCCGCGTTATACGAAAGCCAGCACTCGGGGTTCAGACACAGGAATACGACTGTCTTGCCCTTATCGCCCCCGGTGAGTCGCGCCATGGCCGCGGCAAAGCGGGCTTTTTCGGCGGCGTAGAACGGTGCGCTCCCGGCTCCCGACATCCAGGCAGCACCGGATATGGTGGCTCTGCTTTCTTTCAAGTCGAGAACATCCACCACCACCACATCGGAACGGCTATCGAGCAATTGTTTCAATTCGACCGTGCGGATGACTTTTCCACCGGGAATTTCTCTCGGCGTCGGCGCATGATAGGGGCTGCGCTTAGGCGTGTTCGTCGGCGCAACGCCAAAGTCCCGGTCCTCACCCGCGAAAAACTGGACCGGCGGCGCGACGGGGGTGGCTGAGGGCACCGCGACGGCGACCTGGGCGGGACGGAAAGAAAATTCGCCCGTAAGCGAGGAAGCCGTCCAAGGCACCTGCTTGCCGCCGGTGACCCGCGCGACATCTGCGGTTACCCGCGTAAACACCTTATGAATGTCGGTGTCCGGTTCGCGCAGACTCTTCAGGAGAAGCTCGGTGTACAAACCGTTGTTCCCTGTTCCGTCGGCAGCAACGGATCCCGGCGCGGTTGCAAATGCCACATAACTGCCTTTGGCCGCGTCCATTTGCGCCAGGCCTCGCGCGGCCGACCTGAAACTGCGCGCGTACGGATTGTTACGGCAAGCATCCAGAATCACGATATTGACGCGGTTGCCCGCCTGGTCCATGACTGCGAGCATACGGTATGCATCTACCGTCTCGAACTCGAGCTCTTCCTCGCTTGCCACGTTGGCATTCACCGGAACCAGGTAATTGCGGCCTTTGCTCTGGACGCCGTGCCCAGCGAAATAAAACAGCCCGATTCCACCCTTCTTGAGTTCGCGCCCAAACTCGTTGATCGCCTCGACCATCTGGCGATACGTCGCGTCCTTCCTGAGTGTCACCTGAAATCCGAGGGATTGCAGCGCGCGCGCCATATCATCGGCGTCGTTGGCGGGGTTCCTGAGCGGATCGATTTTGTAGGCGGAGTTGCCGATCACGAGCGCGAGACGCGGCTCGTGGGTCACCGCGTCGGCGGATTGTGCGGCGGGTGCGAACGTCAGAAGAGTCCCGCTACAGACCCAAGCCAGCATGACCTGAATTCCACGTCGGATCATCTTTGATTTCCGTGCCAGTTTGCGTTTGGGCAAATGTTGACATGACCGGGGGGTGTTATCAAGCTCCCGAACTGGCGTGAGGTCCTGATCGCCGGTGCCGGTCGGGACCACTACCCCAATACCACGCTGGCAGGCGAGTTTCAACGTCTGGCGCCAGGGCTGTGACTTTAAGCACGCTAAAAGGCATGCCATTGACGCTGGTCAAAAACGCGGACATGCCATCGCAACGCACGTCGCCCGCCCAGCGCGCCGCCACCGCAACACTATAACAATACGGGAGAATGAACTAATTTACGACTTCGCTTGTCTGTCGCTTAACAGTTTTGTGTCAGGTTCCGCCCGAAGGTATACTCTGCGCTTTGTTTTCGCGGGTTTGGCGCTCGCAAAAACATAAGAACTCAGGGACCGGTTTCATGGGCGATCGTGAAGTCGACCGTCAGCTGGTCGAGCGGGCACAACGCGGTGACAAGAAGGCATTCGAGCTATTGGTGGTCAAATACCAGCGCAAGCTCGCGCGTCTATTGTCGCGCTTTATCCGCGATGCCAGCGAAGTCGAGGATGTGACGCAGGAGACGTTTATCAAAGCGTACCGCGCGCTTCCGACATTTCGCGGCGACAGCGCGTTTTATACCTGGCTGTACCGTATCGGCATCAATACGGCCAAGAATTATCTGGTCGCGGTGGGGCGCCGGGCGCCAACCATGACTGGGGTCGATAACGAAGAAGCGGAAGATATAGAGCAAGGCGAGCAGCTGAAGGACCTGAACACGCCGGAAAATCAAATGATAAGCCGGCAAGTCGCCGAAACAGTGAACTCCACGCTGCAGGAACTGCCAGAGGAATTGAGGACCGCGATTACTTTGCGCGAAATCGACGGTTTGAGTTACGAGGAAATTGCCCAGATCATGAATTGCCCGATCGGTACGGTGCGATCCCGGATTTTCCGCGCGCGCGAAGCAATCGCCGAGCGGCTGCGGCCGCAACTCGGCACGTCTAAGGACAGGAGATGGTAAATGGATAGAATCTCAGCTTTCATGGATGGCGAGGCCGTCGAGATGGAGGCGCATCAGACGATTTTGAGCCTCAAACAAGACGCTGCATTTTTGGAGACCTGGAACACTTACCATTTGATTGGCGATACGATGCGCGGGGTGCCGGTGCTGCGCAACGATTTCAGTGCGCACTTCCATGCGCGCATGGAACAAGAACCTACGTTGCTTGCACCGCGCATAATTTGGCGAAAACCCGCGACGCTCGCGCTTTCCGCCGCAGCCTCGTTTGCCGCGGTCGCCGTAGTTCTGACGTTGGTCTTCACCGAAAATCCCCTTCAGCCGCAAGCACAGATTGCGGCAGTCCCGAAATCCGATTCCATCCAGATCTCAGCAGCCCCGATTTCCGCACCCGCCCAGGTCGTCATGCTGCCGCAGCCGGTATCGGCCGCGAACCAGGCGCGGGTCAACGAATACTTGATGGCGCACCAGGAGTACTCGCCGAGCACTACGCTGCAGGGCGTTGCGCCGTACGTAAGAACCGTGTCGGCAGTGCACGAGCAAAGCACTCGATAAGGTTAGATGCGGCATGCGGTCGACGCTTCCAGCTTTTTTAGTATTGCTTGGCAGCATCGGACATGCCGACTGGGCCGGCGCACAAAACGGGCCGAACGATGCGATGGCGTGGCTCAAGAAGATTGCCTCCGCTTCGCGCCAAATCAATTACGCCGGCAATTTCGTTTACCAGCACGGCAATCAGGTCGAGACCTCGCGTATCGCGCATTGGGCCGATGCCAGCGGCGAATACGAGAAGCTCGAGACGCTCGACGGACCGTCGCGCGAGATCGTGCGCAACAATGACAACGTCACCTGTTATCTTCCGGAAAGCAAGACGGTCGTCATAGAGAAGCGCACGGCCCGCCAGTTCCCGGCGTTGTTGCCCGAGCAGCTTTCCGGCATTTCCGATAATTACATTGTGAAAAAAGGCGAACATGACCGGGTGGCCGGCTTTGACTGCCAGGTGATCGTGCTCGAATCCAAGGATAACTTGCGTTACGGCCACAAGTTCTGTGCCGAGATCACAAGCGGCCTGCCGTTGCGGGCGCGTACTTTCAACGATAAAAACGAGATGGTTGAATCGTTCGCATTCACCCAGCTTAAGCTCGGCAGTGGGGTTACCAAGGACATGCTGCGATCGCGTTACGCAGGCAAAAGTCAGGCGTGGCGCGTCGATAAATCTGCGCTCGAACAGAACGAAGCATCCGCCGACAGCGGGTGGGTGCTGAAAAATCAGCCTGCCGGATTCAAGAAGCTTAACGAGATGAAACGCACGATTGCCGGCCGCTCGACGCCGGTTTCCCACATCGTTTATTCCGATGGGCTCGCGGCGATATCTGTTTTCATCGAACCCATGCCGAAGTTACCTCCGCCCGCCGGGCCGACCTATCAGGGAGCGGTCAACATTTACGTCAGGTCACAGGCTGACCAGATGGTAACTGTGGTCGGAGAGACTCCCGCGCGCACGGTCAAGCTGATAGCGGAGTCGCTCGGTCCGCGCGCGCCGTAACGCTTGCCCGCTGTTCATTTCAGGATTTCAGGGCGGGCACGCCCAAGCTGCTATAAAATCCTCCCGTTGGAAATAAAAAGGGACGTCAGATGTTAAAGAAATTCATATTGTTCGTGGTCATGTTGTTGCCGCTGTCTGTCGCGGCGCAATTGCCCGATTTCACAGACTTGGTCGAGAAACAGGGTCCGACCGTGGTCAATATCAGTACCACGCAGACAGTGCGCAGCCCGCTCGGCGTGCCGCAGGTGCCACAATTACAGGAAGACGATCCGTTTTACGAGTTCTTTCGGCGTTTCATTCCGAATCCAGGCCCGCGCGAATTCCAGTCGAATTCCCTCGGTTCGGGTTTCATCATCACCACCGATGGCTATATATTGACCAACGCCCATGTCGTCGAAGCCGCCGACGAAATTACCGTCAAGTTGACCGATAAGCGCGAGTTCAAGGCCAAAGTGATAGGCAGGGACAAGAATACCGACATTGCGTTGATCAAGATCGACGCCAGCGGGCTGCCGGCAGTTAGATTCGGCGATCCGGGCAAGCTCAAAGTGGGTGAATGGGTGATAGCGATTGGCTCGCCATTCGGGTTCGATAACAGTGTGACCGCCGGTATCGTCAGCGCCAAAGGCCGTTCGCTGCCGCAGGAAAACTTCGTGCCGTTCATCCAGACCGACGTCGCCGTCAATCCCGGCAACTCGGGCGGCCCCTTGTTCAATATGCGCGGCGAAGTGGTCGGTATCAACTCGCAGATCTACAGCCGCACCGGCGGCTATATGGGATTGTCGTTTGCGGTGCCGATCGACGTTGCCAACGAAATCGCGACACAGCTCAAGACCACCGGCAAGGTCACTCGCGGCAGAATTGGAGTCGTGATCCAGCCGGTTACGAAGGAACTCGCCGAATCGTTCGGTTTGCCCAAACCAGCCGGCGCGCTGGTGGCGTCAGTTGAAAAAGGCAGTCCTGCCGACAAGGCCGGCATCGAAGCCGGCGACGTTATCCTCAAGTTCGACGGCAAGACGGTCAATTCTTCCGAAGACTTGCCGCGCCTGGTGGGCAGCACCAAGCCCGGAGCAAAAGCGGTTGTGCAGCTGATGCGCAGCAAGGCGACGCGCGAAGTTTCGCTGGTCGTCGGTGAAATGCAGGACGTAGCACCCACCGCCCAGCGGCCGCAGCCGCGCCGTGCTCCCGGCGGCAAGCCCGCGGAGCCGGTAAGCCGCTTTGGCATGACGTTGTCGGAGCCCACTGCGGAGCAGCGCAATCAGCTCAAGATTACCGGCGGCATCCTCGTAGAAGATGCGCAGGGTGTTGCCGCACGCGCGGGCATACGCCGCGGCGACATCATTCTCGCGGTTAATAATCAGGACGTGAAAACGCTCGAGCAGTTCAGCCAGATGATGGAAAAGTTCGAGAAAGGCCGCGTCGTGGCATTGCTGGTGCGGCGCGGCGCAAACGCGCTGTACATTCCATTTCGCATTGAATAAGCATTCGTTACTGACGGTCTACAGCCGCGCGTATTGCCATTTATGTGACGAGATGATCGCGGACCTGCGCGAGTTGCAGAACGATATCGCGTTCGAGTTCGAAGTCATCGACGTTGACAGCGGCCGCGCACTTGAAGCGCGCTTCGGCGCGTACGTGCCGGTGCTCGCCGCCGCTGGAGTCGAGCTCTGCCATTATCATCTCGATGTCGCCAAAGTTAATGAATATTTGGGCAAAATCCGATAAAATCAAAGTTTAGGCAATCGCGAAGGGCACTTCAGACGTGCCCTTTTTTGTAGATGCAGCAAATACGCAATTTTTCCATCATCGCCCATATCGATCATGGCAAATCCACGCTTGCCGATCGTTTTATCCAGTTATGCGGCGGTCTTAGCGACCGCGAGATGGGCGAGCAGGTACTCGATTCGATGGATCTCGAACGCGAGCGCGGCATCACGATCAAGGCTCAGACCGCAGCGCTCGAATACCACGCGCGCGACGGCGCTGATTATCATCTCAACCTGATCGACACACCGGGACACGTCGATTTTTCGTACGAGGTATCGCGCTCGCTGGCGGCATGCGAAGGTGCATTGCTGGTGGTCGATGCGTCGCAGGGTGTGGAGGCGCAAACGGTTGCGAACTGCTATACCGCGACCGAGCAGGGCGTCGAAGTGGTGCCGGTACTCAACAAGATCGATCTGCCCTCGGCCGAGCCTGAGCGCGTAATCGCCGAAATTGAAGACATCATCGGCATTAATGCGCACGACGCAGTGCGCGTCAGCGCGAAAACCGGCGCGGGCGTGCAGGATGTGCTCGAAGCCGTGATCGCACGCATCCCGCCGCCGCGCGGCGATCCGTTGGGGCCGCTCAAAGCACTGATCATCGATTCCTGGTTCGACAATTACGTTGGCGTGGTGATGCTGGTGCGCGTGGTTGATGGCGAGCTCAAGCCCAAAGACCGCATTCTGCTGATGTCGACCCAGACCCAGCATCTGTGCGAGCAGGTTGGCGTGTTCACACCCAAATCGCGCAGCAGGGAAAGCCTGTCGGCAGGCGAGGTCGGTTTCATCATTGCCGGGGTCAAGGAACTCAAGGCGGCGCGCGTAGGCGATACCGTGACGCACGTACAACGTCCGGCTGCGCAGGCGCTGCCCGGCTTCAAGGAAATTCAGCCGCAGGTGTTTGCCGGCATCTATCCCGTCGATGCCAATCAGTACGGCGCTTTGCGCGAAGCGCTCGACAAATTGCATTTGAACGATTCGTCGCTGCGTTACGAAGCGGAATCCTCGCAGGCGCTGGGCTTCGGATTTCGCTGCGGCTTTCTCGGCCTGCTGCATCTTGATATCGTGCAGGAGCGGCTCGAGCGCGAATACGGCATGGAGCTGATCACCACCGCGCCCACCGTGGTCTATCAGGTGCTGATGCATGACGGCTCGCTGATTGAAATCGAGAATCCATCCAAGCTGCCCGATCTGTCAAAGATCCAGGAAATTCGAGAACCCATCATTACCGCGTCGATTCTGGTGCCGCAGGACTATGTCGGCGCCGTGATCACCCTGTGCATGCAGAAACGCGGCGTGCAGCGCAACATGCAGTACCTGGGACGTCAGGTGATACTGACCTACGAGCTGCCGCTCAACGAGGTTGTCATGGATTTTTTTGACAAGCTCAAATCCGCAAGCCGTGGCTATGCCTCGCTCGATTACGATTTCAAGGAATACCGCGCCGGCGATCTGGTCAAGCTCGATATTCTGATTAACGGCGACTGCGTCGATGCGCTGTCGCTGATCGTGCACCGCTTGAACGCAAAATACCGCGGACGCGAGCTGGCGCAGAAGATGCGCGAGTTGATCCCACGCCAGATGTTCGATATCGCGGTGCAGGCCGCGATCGGCTCGCACATCATCGCCCGCGAAAACGTCAAAGCAATGCGCAAGAACGTACTTGCGAAGTGCTACGGCGGCGACATCACGCGCAAGAAAAAACTCCTCGAAAAGCAGAAAGCCGGCAAGAAGCGCATGAAACAGGTCGGCAACGTCGAGATTCCGCAGGAAGCATTTCTGGCTATATTGCAGTTGGAGAGCAAATAAGGAGCTCCGGCACATGATCGATTCGTTGGGTTTCAATTTCGCGCTGATTCTTTTCGTGCTGGTGGTGATTACCGGCGCGATCTGGGCGCTCGACCATTATGTGCTGCGAAAGCGCCGCGCCGCCGGCGAGCCGGAGCCGTGGTGGGTCGAATATCCGAAGAGCTTTTTCCCCGTGATATTGATCGTGTTTCTGCTGCGGTCGTTTCTGGTGGAACCGTTCAAGATTCCTTCCGGCTCGATGCTTCCAACGCTGCTGGTTGGCGACTTCATTCTGGTCAACAAGTTTACTTACGGGATACGCATTCCGGTCATCAATCAGAAGGTGCTCGAGATCAACCAGCCGCAGCGCGGCGAAGTCATGGTG
>DASYSI010000511.1:0-3127 GCA_036003485.1 Burkholderiales bacterium
CGCGACGTGGCGCTCGCCGGCGAGCACGAAATTGCGCTGGCTGTGCATCACGCCTTTCGGAAAGCCGGTCGTCCCTGACGTATAGATGATCGCAAACGTATCGTCAGGGGAGACGTCGGCGGGCAGCTCGGTTTGTGCAACACCATCCATCAGGTCGGCAAGCCTCGGGGCGCCGGCAGCTTCGCCATCGACAAGCGCAAACCACGGCTGGGGAACAAGATCGCGCGTCGCGGCGCGCATGGTCTCGAGCGTGTCGAGCGCGCACACCACCGCACTGACCCCCGCGTGGGTAAGCACGAAACCCGCTTCGGCGACGCCGAACTCGGGATTGACCGGAACCACGATGGCGCCGATCCGAGCCGCAGCGAACAGCAGCAACACGTGCGCGGCGCTGTTGGCCGCGACGATCGCGACGCGTTCGCCCTTGCGGATGCCGCGCGCCAGCAGCATGCGCGCGGCATTGTCGATGGCGGCGTCAAAACCTCCCCAGCTCCACGACTTTTCACCGAAGACAAGGAAAGGCCGCGAAGGTTCGCCGCGCATGCGCGATTCGAATACGCTTTTCAGCGTGTAGTCGTGCGGCGCATAGAGCGAGATGACCTCGAACGGCGTCAGTCGTTTCATGATCGCAGGAAAATTGAAGTATGATCGCGTAATTCGCGCTAGGCACTATAGCTCATAATTCCGACGCGCATCGCTCCGCGACTCGCGTTATCTAAGACGGGCCAATCATGCTGCGTGAAGTCGCGCTGAAAAAAAGACTGAACCGCTTTCAGGAGGAATCGCCATGACCGACGCGGGATTATGGATAAGCTGGTACAACCTGCCCGCAGAGAAATCCAGCGCGTATCTGTCGTGGCTCCATGGCCGCTATATCCCCGGAATTTTGAAAAAACCCGGAGTCGCGTGGGCTGCGCATTACAAGTCCGATAAGGTGCCGCCGGCATCGCGCCTGCGCCATACTGAAGACCCTGCGGTTGCGGCGGGCGCCGCCTACGTGCTCTTGTTCGGCGGCGCAACGGCGCACGTTTTTTCCAAAGGCGCCGATGCGTATTTACATCACGCTCCCGACAAGCTTCACGCCGAGCTGACGGATGACGACAAAGCGATGCTTGCGACGCGTGTCGGCGAACGTGTGTGCGTCATGACCGAGGTCGCGCGGCGCGACGGCCCCGATATTAACCGCAGCGACAACAAGTCTGGACTCAGTGCATGCATTCAGATCGGCACCTTCAACGGCAGCAGTACCGCGGTTGAAGACGAAATGCTTGCCTGGTATGCCGACTGGCGCTTCGATGCACTCGGCAGGCTGCCGGGATGCGTGCGCATCCGGCAACTCGTCTCGGTTTCCGGATGGGCAAAACATGGCGTGCTGTACGAGTTTCTGTCGCGCGAGGCGCGTGACGCGCATTTTCCCCATTTGCGCAAGATGTATCCCGCCGAAGGTGAGTGGTCGGACCGCGCGGTTCCCAACCTCATGCACACGCCCGAGTCGCCGGTCGTCGGCTCGCGCCTGTGGCCTGCGATCAAATAGCAGCGCATGAAACCACTGCATGTCGGCACGACTCAAACCGCACGCGGCAAATTTATCCGGTTCACGAGAAAAGGAAACGCCCAATGAGCATTGCACGCGAACTCGCGCAACGCGTAGTCGCGTTGAGCTATGCGCAGCTCCCGCCCGAAGCGATCTATTGGTCCAAAGTCGCCGTCCTCGATACGGTCGGCGTCACTCTGGCGGGCGCGCTCGAAGCCGCTCCAAAAATCGTCACCGAGGTGCTCGATCTTAAAGCCAGCAGCGGACCCAGTCTGGTATGGGGCACCCGCCGCCGCGCCGCCTGCCTCGACGCAGCGCTGATCAATGCGACGGCTTCGCACGCACTCGATTTCGACAACACGTCGAACAGCATGGCCGGACACATGTCGGCAACGATGATTCCCGCGCTGATTGCCGCCGGCGAAGCCTACGGCGCGAGCGGCAGTGACGTGCTCCTCGCGCATACCGCAGGTTTCGAAGTCGGTGCGCGCCTGGGCCACGGCCTTAACTTTTATCATCACGAAAAAGGCTGGCATCCGACTTCCACCCTGGGAGTCATCGCGGTCGCCGCCGCGTGCGCGCGGCTTCTCAAACTATCGGTGGCGCAAACCGAAAGCGCGCTCGCGCTCAGCACTTCGCTTGCGGCCGGAATCAAGGCCAACTTCGGAACCATGACCAAACCGCTGCACGCCGGCCAATGCGCGCGCGGCGGGCTGATGGCGGCGCTGCTCGCGCGCAAGGGATTTACGGCGAATTCAGACGCGTTCGAGCACAAGCAGGGCTTCTTCAATGTGTTCAACGGCCCGGGCAACTTCGATTCCGAACGCATACTTGAAGACTGGGGCAAGCCGCTCGACGTGACCGCGCCGGGCGCATGCTACAAACAGTATGCGTGCTGCGCCGGCGTGCACGCCGCTATCGACGCGTGCCTCGCGCTGGTTCGCGAGCATGGACCGTTCAATGCCGCGGACATCGCGCGCATCGATTCATGGACTGCGCCGCGCCGGCTCGCGCACACCAACCGTCCCGAGCCGAACGGCGCGCTCGATGCAAAATTCAGCGTTCAGTATTGTGTCGCGCGCGCGCTCCTGCACGGCAAGGTTGTGTTCGCGCATTTCGAGGGCGACGCGTATCGCGAGCCGTTGATACGAGAGCTGCTGCCGCGCGTTCACGCCGCGCCGTTCACGGAAAAACAGTTTCCCAAAGATAACCACAATGGCGCCGAAATACGCGTGACGATGGCCGACGGCAGAATTTTCTCCGCCAGGATCGACCAGGCGCTCGGAAGAACGGCGCAGAACCCGATTCCGCTCGAGCAGCTGAAAATAAAATTTTCGGACTGCTCGCTGCGCGTGCTTTCGCCCGACGTGGCGGCAGCTGCCGTACGCATGATCGACGCATTCGAAAACGTCGAATCGGTGCGCGATTTCACGCGTCTGCTGGAATCGGAACAACGTGGAACGGCGAGCGCCGCACGCGCCAGGCTCAGTACACCGGCGTGACACCGAGAAACATTGATCAACGATGAAATCCGGAACGCAGCAGACAATGACCCCGAAGCAACCAATGCTCAACTCGCAATTCGTCATCGGG
>DASYSI010000512.1:0-12087 GCA_036003485.1 Burkholderiales bacterium
GAACCCGATCCGACGGAGGGCACGCGCACCATCCATCCGGCCGCGTGCGGCACGATCATTCGCATCGCGGAAATGCAGCCGGAATCCGACGAGATCCGCAATCTGACGCCGGAAAAATCGCGCGAGATTTTCCGCGCGGTAGGCAACGAGGATGCTTCGACCTTTGGTCGCGGCGGCCGCCACCCGCTGATGCATCGTACCGAAACCCTCGATTATGCAGTCGTACTCGAAGGCGAGCTCACGATGCTGCTCGACGAAGGCGAAGTCACGCTGAAAGCGGGTGACGTGTTGATCCAGCGCGGCACGAATCATGCGTGGAGCAACCGTTCGAATAAGGTCTGCCGCATACTATTCGTGCTGATCGACGCGAAATTCGATCCCCAGCTCGAAGCGTGGTTCAGGAAAAACAGCGGCGGTCACTGACCGCTCGTGCCGTCATGCTGCTGGCGACTGTTCGAACCTGCGTGAACCTGTTCACGCTGATCTTGCCGTTTTGCCTGTTTGCTGCTGACGGCGTTGCGCAAAACTATCCGACGAAGGCCATTCGTTTTGTCGTGGGCACTTCGGCGGGCGGGGGCGGTGACGTCATCGGCCGCATTTACGGCGCAGCACTCAGCCAGATCCTGGGTCAGCAAGTGGTCGTGGATAACCGTCCCGGCGCCGGCAGCAATATTGCCGCCGAGATCGTCGCGAAAGCACCTGCCGATGGCTACACGCTATTTGAAGTGAGCATCACGCATGCAGTCAACGCCAGTCTCTATCGCAACCTGCCGTTCGATCTGCTACGCGATTTCGCGGCCGTGACGCAGCTCGCTTCGTCGCCTCAGATGCTGGTGGTTCATCCTTCGCTGCCGGTGAAGTCGATCGATGATTTCATCAGGCTCGCGAAAGCCAAGCCGGGCGTGGTCAACTATGCCTCGGCGGGCGCGGGCACTTCGACGTTTTTGGCGGCGGAATTGTTCAAAGCGCAGGCCGGCGTAAACATCGTGCACGTGCCATATCGCGGAGGAGGAGCGGCGCTGACCGCGGTGATCGCCGGCGAAACCCCGGTCTCTTTCGCTCCTGTTGCATCGGCGTTGCCGTACAGCCGGGAAGGCAGATTACGCGCGCTCGCGCTGACGAGCGCCAGGCGCATGTCGCTGCTGCCCGAAGTTCCCACCATTGCCGAATCGGGCTACCCCGGCTTCGAGTGCGGCAACTGGTACGGCGTGATGGTGCCCGTCAAGACACAGAAGGAGATCGTCGCAACGCTGCATCGCGCATCGCTTTCGGTGTTGGCCAAACCGGAGGTGAACAAGCGTCTGAGCGATCTCGGCTACGTCATAATTGGCGACGGCCCCGGGGAATTCGCTGCCTACATAAAATCCGAAGTCGAAAAACTGGCGAAGATCGTCAAAGCGCTGAATTTGAGCGTCACCGCAATCGACTGAAGCTTGCGACGAACCTGGCATAACTTGATAAAGGAGCGGGAGATGCGGAAAAACGATGCGCGCATGAAACGGGGCACCAAACTCTTGAAAAAGATGGGACGCGACGGCCTGCTGGAGGGCCAGAAGGAAACCTATCCGGATCTCTACGAGATGACGGTAGGGCATTTATTCGGCGATATCTGGACGCGTCCTCACTTGAGCCTGCGCGACCGGCAGTTGATCACGATCGCAGCCGGCGTCGCGCTCGCGCGCCCGACCGGCAATCACTCGCATTATCACAGCGCGCTCCACATCGGCATCACCCGGGAGGAATTGATGGAGCTGATCATCCACGTCGGCCACTATGCCGGGTGGCCGACGATAGGTCTCGCTACCCGGCAGTTGAACAAGGTGCTCGCGGCCGATGCCTCGCGCAAAAAGAAACACAAACCCCGAAAGATGAGAGAGCTGTCGGAAGCTTGGGAGCGGTAGCGTTTTGAAGTCGTAACGCGTCGGTCGTGCAGCGTTCGATCATTCGGCGCGGCGTTGCTTGCGCTCATCTGCGTGATTGGCGATTCAGATCGAGCTGTTCCCGTTCAGCATGACCTTCCATGCACGAGCTTGGGTTGAGACGGCTGAAACACATGGCCGTTATCCCGCGCATCAGCCAGGCAACCCTCGTACTCCTTGTATGCCGCGGCCGATTCCGCAATGACCGTCCGGTCGGCGGACATGCGCTGCCATTTCCAGCGATGGTTATGATCTAAATAAAAACGCCAAATGACATTCATCTTTGCCTTGCTAGCGGATTGACATAATGGGCCCAAGCCGAGGCTGGGCCGTAAAAGCGGATCTGACTGATCGAATTCCCGTCAGGTTGCTTTCAAATTCCCCGCCGAAGTCTTGCCATCCTTGCCTTTGACCAATTCGAATTGGACCTTCTGACCTTCGTTCAGTGTCGACAGACCCGCACCCTCTACCGCCGATATATGCACGAACACGTCTTTCGAGCCGTCGTCTGGCTGAATAAAACCAAAACCTTTAGATGCGTTGAACCACTTCACTGTCCCAGTAGCCACAAAAATCTCCTGATAAAAAAGTTAGGGTCGACTGTCGAGCCAGGCCGGTGCCGGTCCCAGTTCGACAGGACGGACAGTTTACTGCATCGTGCCCGAGGTTGCGACTATGATCGGTGCAAGCCGTGCGGGCACAGTGTACGGGTAGATATCAGCCCGCTGGGCCCGGCGCCCACCCTGAAGGCGCTAGATGCGTCTGCGCGAAGTCGAGCGCGCTGGCTTCGAGCGGGGTTGCGAGCGTCTGATTCCAGCGATTGAGCCAGCCCAACAGCGAGATGACCGCGACAATCTCGATAATGGCGTCCTCGGAATAGTGCTGCTTGAGCTCGACGAAATGCGCTTCGGTCACGGCCGGAGGGTGGCCGCCCGCGGCGCGCGCAAGGTTCAACGCGGCACGCTCGGCTGGATTAAACAATGGGCTCGCTGCGAACTGCGACAAGGCCTGAACTTTCTCGACTGGCGCGTTGCTGATGGTCGCGGCATTCTGTGCGTTGTGCGCCTCGGTGTAGCGATCGCCGCAGGCACTGCTTACGACTTTGGCCACCATGAACTTCAGCGCCTGCGGCACCTCGCCGCCTTCCATCATGACTGCGGTGTGCAGGTCGCGGTAGGCGCGGAATACATTGGGCCTGCGCACCATCGTGAGCCAGCTGTTGGGAGGATATCCTTTGATCTTGTTCCAGCCTTCCATGTAATCCGCGACCTGCGCGAACTGCTCGGGGCTTGCCGGTGAAATGCGTTCCATAATTTACTCTTGTGTCATACGGGTTACTTGCGAGAGTCGGACCCAGCGACGACCTCATTCGCGTGCCGCGCCAAGCACATCGCTCTGCTCCCGCCGTTGTGCCTTTCAGAGTCGATGATGATGACTTTCCCGTAGCCTCGTGTCAAAGCGGACGTAACTTCTGCGGCGCGAGCGATACAAACTGTTACATCAAGTCATTGAACAGCATCGTGTTGTGTAAGTCTGATTCATTGTCCCCCAGACTTATCGGGATAACCTAACCACCTACAAATTTTGGAGGTAACATGAACAAGCTAATTGCGAGCACTCTTGTTTCCATCGGACTTACTGCCGCGAGCGCATCGATGGCAGTGGCCCAACCCGTAACTCCTCCCGCAACCGATCATGCTCAGGCCCGGCACGGAATGCAGCGTTTTGAAGGAAAACGCGCGTTCAGCCTGCCGAGCGAACGGGTCGAGGCGCGGCTTGCCTACATAAAAACCGCGCTCAAAATCACCGACGCCCAGCAGCCGCAGTGGAATGCATTTGCGGACACGCTGCGCAAGCAGGCAGCCGAAGGCGACAAGCGCATGCAGGCGTGGCGCGCCCAAGCCGGACAGCGTTCTGAACGTCAAAGACCCACGGCCATCGCGCGCATCGAGCGCGTACAACAGCGTCATGCCGCCGCGGTCGTGAGATTGAACGAACTGCTTGCAGTCGAAAAACCGCTTTACGCGTCGCTCTCGGCCGACCAGAAGTCAGTTGCCGACGAGCTGCTGGCGCCGCGCACTCGTGGTGGGATGTTCCGCCACGGTGGAATGCATCGTTCGCGGGCCTAACGAGCATCATATTCCGCCTCTAAATCTTCCGACTCGGGGGAGATGAGGCCGGAACCGCGGGCCGCCCAATGCGGGCGGGCTTGCAGCAGCAAAGAAACGGAGTCCGATCTCACGGGCTCCGTTTCAATTTGTTGCGCTGCTCAAAAGCGAAACCCGAATGCCGCTCGGATCATGTGATGGTTCGAAAAGTTGACGTGTGGATCGCTCGCGACGCGTGCGAAGTAGCGGCCGAAATCGTACGTCAGCGTCACACCAGTGCCGCGCACCCACTCGCCATCGTCGGTCGAGCGGCCTTCCTTGTGGAACACGTCGACTGTCCAGCGCGTGCTGTCATCGGATTTGATGCGCGCCGTCGCATGCGTCACGCGCTGCCCGGTGCCGAGCCGGTCGTCCCTGATCTGGAACAAGGTCAACGTAGTGTTGGGCAGTGCGCGCGTGCCGAAGCCGAGCAGAATCGAGTCGTTGGGATCGAAATTGAGATTGAAATAATCTTTGAGGTTGGTGCGTCCGAAGCCAAGCAGTCCGAAGTGCCGCTCGCCAATTTCGGCAGTTGCGCTGGCCCCGAGAAAACCGCGGGTCGCGTACTGCAGCGAGGTTATCACCCGGCCGAAGCGCAGCTCGACCGAGCGTTCGTAGCCGAGGCGCAATTGCTGGAATTCGTCCGCGCGCTGGTAAAAACCGACCCATGCCGTATGCACATCGCGGTTGCCGCGCAGGTTGAGATCGTAGGCCGGCGTTTCATTCGTGGTGCGATAGAGCGTCGGCGTGAATTTGTAGGCAATACCTTCTTCGCGCGCGGGCGGCGGCTCGCGCTCCAGCGCGGCATCCGCGCGGCCGTCGATGGTCCATCCTGGGAGCGGAATGCCAAGCAGCGCAGCGGCGGCTAGAGTCTTAATCCAGCTTGATATCATCAGGCAGCATTGCTGAGCATTGTATGACTATCATCTCAGAAAACCTTTTGTGCGCCGAACTCCGGGGCCACCTTGTCCAATCGCTGCGCGAGGAGCGGAAGGCGACGCGTGGGCACGGCGGGAAAGAGATGATGTTCGACGTGGTAGAACATGTTGTAGGTCAGCTTTGCCTTCAGACGGTCCCTGACCGTGCGGGCAGGATAGAGCTCAGGCGCGCTGTCGTGATGCACGGTCCACACGGCGAAGTACGACGTCAGGCACTGGCCAAGCGTCATCGCACACACGTGATACTCGAGCGCAGGCGCATCGAACACGAAGAAGACCAGGACGATCCAGACGAGGTTCGCGCTCAGTTCGGCGGCGATCCAGCACCGCTGGCGCGCGCTGCCGACTTGCCAAGCCTTACGATGCAGGCACAGCGGAAACCACGGACCGATGACGATGGCGCGCCATGCCGGCATGCGCACGCTCATCGCTTCGACATCTTCGTCGGCGAGGCAATGCCGATGGTGCCGCAAGTGGTTGATCTGCACCGCATGCATCGACCCCAGCATCATGATGCTAAGCGTGAACATCACCCATTCGGTAGCGGCGCGCGAAATGCCGAGCGCGTAATGATAGGCATTGTGAACCTGACGCAGCCCGGTGAGAAAGAACATGAACGAACAGCCGAGCGCAACGACATAGATCTCATGTTGAGCAGCCGCCAACGACGCGGCCAACCACGGCAGCGAGATCGCGAGCTCGTGCGCGATTTCGTTTCTGCGCAGCGGCACGAGGTCGCGCCACTGCACCGAGTTAAGCCGCGAATCATTCCTGTCGAGCTTTCGCGACTGCATTATCTGCCCGCGAGCTGGAGCGCAGTAAAAACCAGTCCGCCAATAAGGCAGGCAGCGCTCAGGATAATGCCGAGGATCAACACAGCCAGAAAAGCGCCGTAGGGACGCATGAAAATGAGCGCGTCGCTCGACAGATCACCGTCGGGACTGACGCCTGTCATTACCAACTCGTACGGTCCCGGGTGCTCGACGGCAAATCCGCGCACGGAGATGCGCACCGTGGCGAATCCCGAGGTGGTGGTGCGCAGCACGATGGGCCATGATCGCACGTCGTGCGCGCCCGCCGCGTCGCGCAAGGAAAAGTTGGCCTTCGACAACGCAGTCTTGAAACGCGGGTGCTCGACGTACAGAATGAAAGTTCCGGGTTGCGCGAAACTTACGCTTTGCCGGGCAGCGGCAGGCAGGCGCACGACGACGCTTTCACGCAATAGACCGATGAGCCTTGTAATCGTGAAGGCAAGCATCACGGCGCCCAGCACCATGGCGCCTATCGTCAGGATCAGCCATTGAGGTTGCATCGACGCGGATCCGGTTCCAGATTACTGGAGTTTTTCTTCGAGCCAGTCGTGCATGGCGTCGCACGCGCGCGTCAGGTATATCTCATGCGATGCGACTTAGCTGACGCGCACAACGATCTTGCCTACCATCGCGCTCGATTCCATCCAATCTTTCGCCGCAGGCAATTCGTCGAAGTCGAACACGCGATCGACGAGCGGCGTGATGCGGCCGTCGGCGAGCGCCGGCAGTACGTCGCGCGCGAATCCGCGCATCGCTTCAGCGCGTTCTTCCTGGGTCAGCTTCGCGTTCGATATGCCGAAAATTTCGTGGCGGTTGGCGTGTACCGCGCCCAAGTCGATCTCGGCCTTGAGCACGCCATCGACGTACCCTACCACCGCGAGGCGGCCGCGCCGCGCGAGACAGTTCAAGCACTCGGCGAAGATCGAGCCGCCGACCAAGTTGACGATCAGGTTCGCACCCTTGCCGGCGGTCGCTTCCTTGACCCTGGGTGCGAAATCCGCTGCCCGCGTCGTGATGGGTATGTCGAGACCGATGTCTTTCAGCCGCGCGAGTTTTGCCGCCGAGCCGGACGTTCCTATCGTATGCGCGCCGATCATGCGCGCGATCTGGATGCACGCGACGCCTGCACCCGCCGAGACGCCATTGACAAGCAGCCATTCGCCGGCCTTTAACTTGCCGTATGGGGGATACAGCATCTCATAGGCCGTCAGAAACGAAATCGGGACCGCAGCGGCCTGCTCCCAAGTGAGCCGCTGCGGCACCGCCAAGGCCTGATGCTCGAACACGGTGGCGTATTGTGCGAAGCCGCCGCGCACGCGGCCGAATACGCGGTCGCCGGGCTGAAACGCCGTGACGCCTTCGCCCACTGCGTGCACTTCGCCGGCGGCCTCGTTGCCGCCGATTTTCTCAGGCCCGCCGTGAACTGCACCTCCCACCACGAGCTCGCCGCGGTTCATCGCGGTTGCGCGCACCCGTATGACGAGTTCGCCTTTTTGCGGTTTTGGCACCGGGACGTCGCGCCATTCGAGGACGGCCTTGTGGTCTCGCGTCACGATCCAGCAGGATTTCATATTTTTCCTTTACAAAACGATTTCGATAAAGCCCTATGACATCGAGATATCCTGTGTCAGTACACGACTACAAAAAAACCGGGGTTGCGCTGACTTCAGGCGACCCATCGTGGCCCTAACATATCGATCGCAAGTCAGCCGGTGCGCCGAAACCTTAGTTCGTTATCCCGCGTTTCCGAGCTGATGTTTTGCACGCCGGGCCGAATCTGATTTTATCGCAAAGGAGGTCAATTCTATGAACTGGGATCGTATCGAAGGAAACTGGAAGCAGGCTAAAGGCAAAATCAAGGAGCAGTGGGGCAAACTTACTGACGATCACCTCGACAAAGTCGCGGGCAAACGCGATCAACTCGTCGGCAAAATCCAGGAATGTTATGGGGTTGCCAAAGACGATGCCGAACGTCAGGTCAAGGATTGGGAGACCCGCTATTACGACGAAACTTATGGAGAGACGAGGCGGCGTGCCTGAGGGCATTCACGCTTAAGTGATGCATCCTGCATATTTTTTCAACTTCGAGAGGTTAATATCATGAAATCCAAATTTGTGACTGCGTTTCTGATTGGCGCGTTGGCGGTTCCGTTTGCGGGCTATGCGGCCGATTCTGACAAGGATCGCTCTTCGCCGAAAGATTTCGTCAAGGACTCGGTGATAACGACCAAAATAAAAGCTGAATATGCCAAAGACAAGGACGTGAGCGCGCTGAATATCAAAGTCGACACCGACGATAAAGGCGTCGTGACACTCAGCGGCAATGCCAAATCAAAGGCGGAAGCGGATAAAGCCGTGATGATTGCGCGCGATACGAAAGGCGTCACTTCGGTCAAGAACGAAATCCAGGTCAAGTAGTTCTGGCGCCGAATCCCGCGTGCGCGGTATAAAGCGCGCACGGTGGTGAAAGGGGTTAGGTCAATTTCATTTGACCTGGCCCTTTTCTCTTGGTCAAAGCTTATTCCACATGACGACTAATGCGCCCGGCGGGTTTTTGTTTGCCCTGTTTTTTCTTCACGGTGCTTGTTGCGCACGTACATCCACTGACCCATCGCCGCAGTTATCAGGAGAAGTAAATTGGTGACCAGGAACACCCAATTTTCCAGCAGCCAGCTATAGACAACGAAGCCGCTCGAGGCTGCAAACTGACCGATAAAGAGCCATCTGGAAAGACCCCGCGTACTGCGGTCACGCCATTCGGTGTAGACCTGCCTGGCGAGCGTCAGCAGCAAAATGACCGCTGAAGTCCACCCGATAATATCGGTCAAAACGCGTGCCCCACTCGCAACGAATTTATTGTTTAGTGTACGATCCGGCGGGTTCTGCTGGATTGCTTGAGGCGGCTGCTCGCGTGAAGTGCATCATGATGCGGAAAGCGCGGCGAACGGGACTCCGTCCAGATACGAAATAGCATGCGCGACAATTCCTGCCACGCCTGCCGTACCAGAAATGCCGATACGATTGCGCCGATAGATCCTGCCGTCGCGCCGTCCGCGCGGCCGGCGCGCACGCGACGCGTCTTGTGGCGGTGCGACAGTGCAAACGCGATCGCTCCGCCTAAGGCTGCCGCCCATGCGATGGTAGAAGGACGTCTGAGTCGCAAATTTACCGCCGTGCGCAAACGCGACACACTATCGTAGGTGTCGCGCCGGGCTTGCTGGAGCCTGCGCTCTGCGGCAAAAATCGCCAGTTTTGATGGGGCCGTCATTTCTTGTCCGAGTGTGCCGGAGTGGTGGCGATCTGGCGTCTGGTCGCGGAAAACAGCAGGTCGCGGCTCATGCGCATGCAAAGCCAGAGCACGAGCGCCGCTGCCACGAGATTAACCAATGCGATTGCGATGAGTACCGCCGTCCACGAAAATCCATATGAGACAGCCCACATGGCCACCGCACCCACCACACTTAACCACGCAGTCACGGCGAGAATCGCCGCAATCGAACCGCATGCGACCATCCACATCAAGGTGATCCCGGCGCGCCTCGCTTCGAGCGTCGCCAGGTCGAGGAAATCGGAAATTACCCGTCGAATCGCGCCAAGTGTATTCGTGAACTCGCCGAAAATGCTGGATGATTTTTGCTTCGTTTCCGACCCGAGCGCTCCAGGGGACGGGGCGCCGGTTGGCGCCTCTCCCCGAAGCTCGGCCGCGTGATTCGCGGGACCATCCATTTTCGCGCTCACCGCGTTTGTTAAATAATGCGGCTGAGAAGAAACCCGGCGGCCAACGCGATTGCGACTGATTTCAATGGATTCGCTTTTACGTATGCGCAAGTGTCATCCATCAATTTCTGCTGCGTAGCTTTCAGGTCTTTTCCCTTGTCACCTATCCAATCAGCCGCCGGACTCGCAACATCGGCTGCTTTGTCGACCGCCTGATGCGCATAGGCTGCAACCCGTTCAATCGCCGGCTTGACTTTGCGCGCCGCTTCATCGGCCGCACTCGCGGCTTTATCGACAACGGCGTGCGCGCCGGTTGTCGCCTTGTTGATGGTGCCGCCATCCCCCATTGCTGAACTGCCATAAGGCGAAGTGTTGCTAGTGGCTTTCGTTTCCATTTCGATTCTCCTCTGTAAAATAAAGTGCTGCGGCAGAAATTCGAGCAAGCGGTGGGATTATTTGAAACCCCACCGGCGCTCGCGTAAGTGCTCTATAGGACCATACTGAAATAGGTCAAACCATCGACTCGAATTGACGATCCCAGTGACTGCACAGGCGACTTTATCGACTACGATTATCGGTAAATGTCAGCGAGAGGATGAGTTGTCTGTAGGACTTCGCAGGCGATCGCGGCCGAGGTCGGTGAGCTGCATTCCGCCCTCGGCAAGTTCGATAGCGAGCCCGAGCGTGAGCAGCCTGTTTGCGATAGCAGCAGGAGGCGCTGGTTTCACCGGTTCGTCGGTATGCAGCCGTTGCAGCCAGTCGAGTTCTGCAGGTGTCAGCTCCTCATCCATATCGCGTCTTAAAAAATCTGAGCCTTCCCATTGACGGCATACGAAAATAACGCAGAAGTTTTTGCGTGGTTTAATCGACACATTACCACTTCGCATGAAACCCCGCACATTCCGGGGCGCCGGCATTTCGAATCCCGCTGGCATAAAGAAATCTACCGGCGCGGCCAGCTTACAGCATTTTACTTTGAAACAAGATCGAACAAGGAGCCCGCGTGAGCTTGGCGACCTTTGAGGCCGTTTTTGGATCCGTGCGCTGAATGTCTGACATGTGTCCGTCATGCGGGGATTGCTAAAGTGTAGTCCTATTCCTACGTTGCGATAGGTTCCCGCTGACAATTGTGCACGGGGTCGCGGAGGTAGACTGATGTTTTAAAGGCGACGCTAGGCAATGCCGGTTCGGTGCCGCCCATCCAACTGATTCATCAGGATCTGCAGGAGCACCATGAATAAATCCATTCTGAATGGCCGCTGGAAGCAGGTTTGCGGGAGGTGTAGAAAAGCGTGGGGCAGATGGACCTGCAACGTTCACCAGGAATTTCGCGGTGAGCGGGAAATTGTTGACGGAAAGCTCCAAGAGCACTGCGCACGCAACAGCCGTTAGACAAGACAACGTGCTGTGGAGACAGCTCGTGTCGCGACGTCAGCGCCCGCGGGGCGCCTGCGGCAAAACAAGATCGCCTTCGCAACGGTTCCTCAACGCGCATTCTGCGCGCATTGTGCTTTTTCTGACTGCCTTATTTTCCCCAACCGCTAGGCGGTCGAGGAGTCATCGGGCAAACGCGTGGTGTCGAGGGTCCCTCCGGAATTGCCGCGCTTGATCCGGGTATCCGGTCTTCCTCAGGCAGTTGGAGTAACCTTCGTCCTCAGCCGGTTAAGGGAGAAGCCATGAGTACGACTGCAGTCTGCCATGATTTCATTCGTTCGGCGTTGATGCTCGCATGGGCCGCACTCACGGCGCACGCGATTGCGGCCCCACTCGAACCGGTGCTCGCGCTCGCGGGGAAGGAAAAAGCGCCGCTCCTCGAGACGCTGAAAGATCTTGTGTCGATCGAGTCGGGCAGCGGAGATCGCGAGGGGCTCGACAAGATTGCGAACCTGATCGCCGGACGGCTGCAGGCGCTTGGCGGCAAAGTCGAGTTGATCGAACCGGACCCTGCCCACATCTACCGCATGGTCGATACGCCCAAGCAGATCGGCAAGATGGTGCTCGCGCGCTTCACGGGAAAAGGCACCCAAAAAATCCTGCTGATTGCGCACATGGATACCGTTTATCTGCGCGGCATGCTTGCTAGACAGCCATTCCGCGTCGACGCCAAACGCGCATATGGACTGGGCATCGCCGACGACAAGCAGGGCATTGCGGTCATTCTTCACACGCTCGCAATTCTCAAGGCGATGGATTTTCGGGATTATGGACTTGTCACGGCGCTGATCAACGCAGACGAGGAAGTCAGTTCCGCGGGCTCGCGCAGCCAGCTCATCAAACTGGGCGGCGAGCACGATGCGGTATTTTCACTGGAAGCCTCACGGGTCGAGTCCGACCTTTTGTCGCTGACCACGGCGGGCATTGGAGCCGTGGTCCTCAATGTGCAAGGCAGGGCTTCTCACGCCGGATCGGCGCCGCAAAATGGCCGCAACGCGCTCTATGAGCTTGCGCATCAGATACTGCAGACGCGCGATTTGTCTGATCCCGCGACCGGACTCAAGATGAACTGGACGGTCGCGAGCGCCGGCACCAATCGCAATGTAATTCCGGCCGTGGC
>DASYSI010000513.1:0-9813 GCA_036003485.1 Burkholderiales bacterium
CAAAGGCAACACGCTGCTCGTGGTCGAGCACGACGAAGATACGATCCGCCGTGCCGCGCACGTGATCGACCTCGGTCCCGGCGCCGGCAAGCTCGGTGGCCGGGTGATCGCCGAGGGCACCGCAGCCGAACTGATGGCCAATCCCGAATCTCTGACCGGCCGCTTTCTCGCGCATCCGCTCAAGCATCCGCTCCATCCGCCGCGGCCCGTGACCAGAGCAACGCCGGTGCTCGAAATCACTGGAGCGAGCCTGCACAATTTGAAGAACGTCAACGTGCGCGTCCCGCTGCAACGGCTCACGGTTATCACCGGCGTGTCGGGCTCCGGAAAATCGACGCTCGCGCGCGACGTGCTATACACCAATCTTGAGCACCGGGTAGGCGAACACAACAAGAAGAAAACCCCGGCCATCGTCGGCTGCAAAGATCTTCGCGGCTGGCAGCACGTCGGACGCGTGCTCGAAGTCGACCAGACTCCAATCGGCAAGACGCCGCGCTCGTGCCCGGCGACTTACGTCGGGTTCTGGGATGCAATACGGCGTTTGTTCGCCGACACGAGCGAGTCGCGCATGCGCGGCTACACCGCGAGCCGCTTCTCGTTCAACACCAAGGGCGGGCGCTGTGACGCGTGTGAGGGCCAGGGCATCAAGCGCATCGAAATGAGTTTTCTGCCTGACGTCAAAGTCGTGTGCGAAGTCTGCAATGGCGCGCGCTTCAGTCCCGAGACGCTGGCGGTGCGCTTCAAAGGGAAATCAATCGGCGAAGTGCTTGCAATGAATGTCGATGAAGCGGTCGAATTTTTCAGCGCGCACGCGTCAATTCATCACGCGCTGCGGCTGCTGCAGGACGTCGGACTCGGTTATTTGACGCTCGGCCAGCAAAGCCCCACGCTTTCCGGCGGCGAAGCGCAGCGCATCAAGCTCGTGACTGAACTGGCGAAGGTGCGTTCCGATTTATCTCTGCGCTCCGGGCGGGGAGGCAGGAGCGAGGGCAGGCTGACGCTTTATGTACTGGACGAGCCGACCGTCGGTCTGCATATGGCAGACGTCGAGAAATTGTTACGCGTACTGCACCGGCTGGTCGATGCCGGCAATACCGTGGTCGTCATCGAGCACAACCTCGACGTCATGGCCGACGCCGATTGGATTATCGATCTCGGGCCCGAAGGCGGGGATGCCGGCGGACGCGTCGTCGCGCAAGGCGCCCCGCGCGCGATTATCGCAGCCGCGGAGCGCTCGCATACTACGCGCGTGCTCGCTCAATTTCTCGCTGCGCGCAGCGTCTAGCAGGCTGATGCAAGTCAGGCTTTTTTCACGTACGCCGAACACCAGCCCTTTGCATTGACGAGCTTGCCGGAAAATATCGGGCATCCGCCCGTCGCATCGCTGGGCTTGCCCTGATACAACTGGCAATTTGAACACGTCTGCCCGGCCGCATATTTCGGGAACTTCACTTTGTCGACCTTGGTCGCATCGTTCTTGTAACCAAGCGACTGCGCCGTCGGATCTTTTTCATCCAACGGCGCGGCCTGCGCGGCAGCTTTGCCGGCGCGTGACGCAATCACGATCGACGCCGCCGCAAGGGAACCGAATTTGAGAAAATCACGCCGCTCGATGCCAATCGGTTTTTGTTTCATATGCCTGATCTCCGCTCAATTGAAGGATATTGTTTCATGATAAGCGGCCCGATTTTACGCCGCGCCAATAAACGTAGCAATGACGGGTATCGCATCGCTTTAGGTTCACCACCGCCCGCCTCACCTTCGCTTGTCGCTACCCCGCCGTTTGGTGCACTATCCACCTCTTAGTATTCATGACGCCTATCGGAGAAAGCAGATGCTGAACAAGTTGCGCGGGTTCGCGGCGCTCGTCGTTTGCGCGTCGTGCGGTTGGAGCGCGGAAATATACGCGGCGGGCGCGCCGGCAGATTATCCGAATCGTCCGATTCGCGTGATCGTGCCGCTCGCACCGGGCGGAGGCAGCGACTATACCGCGCGATTTATCGGCGTGCGGCTCGCCGACCGGCTCAAGGAAGCAGTGGTGGTCGATAACCGCCCGGCCGCCTCCGGCATCGTCGGCACCGATCTCGTCGCCAAAGCCGTTCCCGACGGCTACACCCTATTGCTCGCCTACTCGACGCACGCACAAAGCGCGCAACTCTTCAGCAAGCTGCCCTATGATCCGATCAAGGACTTCGCGCCGGTGACCGAAGTGATCGCAACACCGCTCACCATGCTCTTGAATCCGGCAGTGCCCGCGAAGACCGTGCAGGAGTTCATCGCCTACGCCAAGGCCAATCCAGGCAAGCTCAATTATGGCTCCTCCGGACCAGGAAGCTCGCCGCACCTCGCGACCGAGCTTTTTGCATCGATGACCGGCATCAAGATGACCCATGTCCCTTACAAAGGCGTCGCGCTGTACGTTACTGCGCAGATCGGCAACGAAATCCAGTTTTCGTTTTCGAATTTGTTCACCACCATGCCGCACTGGAAATCGGGGCGGCTGCGGCTCATCGCTACCGGCGGCGTAAAGCGCTCCGAAGCGTTTCCGGATCTGCCGACGATCGCCGAATCGGGTGTACCTGGTTTCGACGCGATGACATGGTATGGCTACATGGCGCCGGCAAAAACCCCGCGCGCGATCGTGGACAGGCTGCAGAAGGAAATCGCCGCGATCGTACACACGCCCGAAGTGCGCGATACCTTCGTGTCGCAGGCGAACGACCCGGTCGTCAATACGCCGGACGAGTTCGCGAAAGTCATCCGCAGCGATGCCGACAAGTGGGGCGCGCTCGGCAAAAAGCTGGGCGTGAAGCTGGATTGAAAATCTAGCCAGCCCAATTCGCACATGCTGCCTCGCATGAAAGCCATGGTTCTGCACGGACTCGGGCAGCCGCTTAAGCTCGAACAAATTGCGGTGCCCAAAGTCGGACCGAACGACGTGCTCGTGCGGGTACGCGCATGCGGCGTGGGACTTACAGTCGTCATCATGATCAAAACGCCCGGCCGCGTGACATCGTATCCGCGCATTCCCGGTCATGAAGTTGCGGGCGTGGTGGCCGATATCGGTTCAGAAGTGAAAAGCGTGAAAGTCGGCCAGCGCGTCACCAATCATTACTATCTCACGTGCGGCCAGTGCCGCAATTGCCGCAGCGGACGCGAGACCCTTTGCCTTTTTCCGCGCGGCAACGTCGGTGCAGCGTGCGACGGCGGCTACGCGCAATTCATGCTGCTTCCCGAGCGCAACATCATCCCGATACCGGACGGCGTGTCAGACGTCGACGCGGCGGTCGCGTCAGATGCGATTGCAACGCCTTATCATGCGTGCCACAAGGAAGCGCGCGTCGGACCCGGCGACAATGTGCTCATCATCGGCGCCGGCGGCGGCGTCGGCATCCACATGGTGCAGATGGCGCGCTTGTGCGGCGGACGCGTGCTCGCCGCCGACATCGGTGACGACAAGCTCTCACTGGCGCAAACATGGGGTGCGGATCACGTGATCGATGCACGGCGCGGCGACATTGCGCAGCAAGCGAGGGAACTGACCGACGGCCGCGGCGCTGACGCCGTCATCGACGTCGTCGGCAACCGCCAGACGCTCGAAGCCGGGATCCAGGCGCTTGCGATCGGCGGCAAGATGGTGTTGATCGGCGCCAAGCCGCAGTCGGTTTACGGCGAGGACCCGAGCTTCATGCTCGATCCGGGCTACTTCATGCACCGCGGGCTCGAGCTCCATTCCTCGCGCTACGTCAATGCCGCCGAGATCGCGCTCACGCTCGAGTTGGTGCGCGAGAAGCGCATCAAACCCGTCGTCACTCAGACTTTCGCGCTGGAGCAGGTGGAGCAGGCGCACGAGCTGATACGCAACAATGCCACCGCCGGCCGCATTGCGCTCGTTCTTGACGATTAGCGTCGTACTAATTTGCTGTATTTATCAATCGTGCAACAACAGAAAGGTCAGCCATTATGCGTGTCGGATTCATAGGTTTAGGTTTGATGGGCGGGTCGATGGCGCTTAATGCGCGAGCAGGCGGACATGAGCTCATCGTCCACGACGTACGACGCGATGCCGCAGCGCCGCATCTTAAAGCCGGAGCGAGTTGGGCCGTGGGCGCGCGCGAGGTCGCGGAGGCGGCGGAAATCGTTTTCACTTCGCTCCCAGGTCCGCGCGAAGTCGAAGCAGTAGCGGAGGGACTCATCGCAGGCATGCGGCAAGGCACTCCGTGGTTCGATCTTTCCACCAATTCGCCCACCGTGGTGCGGCGGCTGCATGCACGTTTTGCCGCCAAGGGCATTGCGATGCTCGACGCGCCGGTGAGCGGCGGGCCGCGCGGCGCGAAATCGGGCAAACTCGCGCTGTGGGTCGGCGGCGAGCGCGCGGTATTCGACCAATTCCGCGCGGTGCTCGACGCCATCGGCGACCAGGTGTTGTATATCGGCCCGATCGGCGCGGGCTCAGTCGCGAAACTCGTCCACAACTGCGCGGGTTACGCGATCCAGGCAGCGCTTGCCGAAGTATTCACGCTGGGAGTGAAAGCCGGAGTCGACCCGCTCGCGCTGTGGGCGGCGGTGCGCCAGGGCTCGCTCGGGCGCCAGCGCACGTTCGACCGCCTCGGCAGGCAGTTTCTGCAGGGCGTGTTCGACCCGCCGGAGTTCGCACTCAAGCTCGCGCATAAGGATGTCAGTCTCGCAACCGAGCTCGGACGCGAGCTTGGCGTGCCAATGCGCATCGCCAACCTTACGTACGCGGAAATGACTGAAGCCCTCAATCGCGGATGGTCCGAGCGCGACTCGCGTTCGCCGATGCTCCTGCAGGAAGAGCGCGCGGGTGTCGAAATAAAAGTGCTGCCCGCGGCGATTCAGGCAGTGATCGACCGCGACGGTTAGCAGGCTGATGCCAGGCGGTAAACGCGAAGACGGGCGATTAAATCGAGGAACCACTTTAAACGCGGAAATCATGCCCGTTCACTGAATCAATGTTGCGCAATGGCTAATATGGCTTCAGGCCGCAAAAAAAAATCCGCCGAGCCGCCGGTGTGCGCCGGTCCAGTTCTAAAACCACGTAAACCATCGTTCGCGCTGCCTGCGGGCGCGGTCGATTGCCACGCGCACATATTCGGGCCGAAAGGAAAATACGGCCATGCCGCCGATCGGCTCTACACACCGCCGCCGGTGTTCCTGCAAGACTATCTCAATCTGCTCGATACCCTCGGTATCGCACGCGCGGTCATCGTTCAGTCAGGCGTGCACGGAACCAACAACAACGTCATCCTCGATGCCATTGCGCAAACCGAGGACCGCCTGAAAGGCATCGCCCTTATCGACGAAAAAATATCCGACACCGAACTCGACCAGCTCGCTGCCGGGGGCGTGCGCGGCTTCCGCTCGAATCTGGTGGCAAAAACCGGCGTGCAGTTCGACGCCGCGAAAAAACTCGCGCAGCGCGTCCAACGGCTCGGCTGGCACGTGCAGTTTCTGCTCGACGTTGAGAAATTTCCTGATCTCGACACGATGCTCGCGGATTTTCCGGTGGAAGTCGTGATCGACCACATGGGGCGTCCCGACATGCGCCACACAGTCGCTGCGCCGGGCTTTCAGGCGCTGATCCGGCTGCTGCAAACCGGACGCGGCTGGGCGAAGCTGTCGGCGCCGTACCGCGCATCGGCGCAGCCGTTTCCCTATGACGATATCATCCCTTACGCGCACGCGTTGGTAGCGGCAGCGCCGGACCAGCTGGTATGGGGAACGGACTGGCCGCACGTCATGCTTAAATCGGCGATGCCGAATGACGGCGACCTATGCGATCAGCTCCACGTATGGGTGCCGGATGTCGAGGTACGCCATAAGATTCTCGTCGACAATCCGCGGCGGCTGTACGGGTTTTAGCAATATGTCTCTCAATCGAGCTTCGCCCCGCTCTCCTTGACGAGCTTCGCCCATTTGGCGACGTCGGCGTGCAGGTACTTGCGGAATTCTTCGGGCGTACTGCCGACAGCCTCCGCGCCAGTCAGCACAATTTTTTCGTTTACGTCCGGCTGCTTGAGGACCTTGACGAACTCGTCATGCAGCCGCGTGACAATGGGTTTAGGAAGTTTGGCCGGCGCCAACACGCCATACCAGCCTACGATTTCAAATCCCGGCAGTACTTCCGCCATGGCAGGAAGGTCAGGGAACTCAGCCACGCGTTTGGGCGTGGTTACCGCGAGCCCGCGAAGCTTGCCGGAGCGCACATGAACCACCGCGCCTGCAAGGCCGGCAAAATTGTACTGATACTGCCCGGCGATCAAGTCGATGAACGACGGCCCGGCGCCCTTGTACGGAATGTGCTGTGCCTTCACGTGCGCCATCAGGTTGTAGAGTTCCCCCGCGAGATGCCCGCCGCTGCCGATGCCGGCCGAACCGAAGTTAAGCGCTCCCTTGTAATTTTTGGTCCACTCGACAAACTCCTTCAGATTCTTGACCGGTGTCGACGGATTGACCACGAGCATCAGCCCGGCGGCCGTGAGCTGCGTAATCGGCGTGAAGCTGTCAACCGGGTCATACGGCAGCTTGGGGTTGAGCGCGGCATTAACGGTGTGCTGGTGGTACGCGAGCAACAGCGTGTAGCCATCCGGCGCCGCATTGGCCGTCAATTCGCCGGCGATCACGCCGGACGCGCTGGCGCGGTTATCGACGATCACCTGCTGCTTGAATATGTCGCTCAGCTTAGCCCCGAACAGACGCGCGAGGAAATCGGTAGTGCCGCCCGGTGCTGCCGGCGTAATCAACCGGATCGGCCGGTTCGGATAGTCCGATTGCGCCAGACCCGGTATCGCAAAAGCAATGCCGAGCGCGGCGAAAAAAGCAGCTGCGATACGAAAACCATAATTGTGAGTTTTCATTCTATTCTCCTCGAAACGTTCAGGAATATATAGAAAACTCCCAACCTTGCATACCTCGACAATAAGTTGCGGGCAGTGGCAGGAAAAACGCGATGCCGCCACGCACGAGCGCCAAGCCGTTGCCGATTATTGTTTAGCCAGTCCGAGCTCGGAGAGCACGTTCTTGAGCTCCTCGTACTGCGCTTCCATGTATTTCTTGGTATCGGCTGCATTCAGGTAGGTCTCTTCTTCGAGCTTGGTCTCGAGGCCGCGCTTCCACTCCGGCAGCCGCGACACGCGTGCGAATGCGTCATCCCAGTAGCGCACCTGTTCCGCGCTCAAGCCGCCGGGTCCGACGATGCTGCGCCAGTTCGCCGCAATCACCGGAAGCCCCAGCTCTTTGCAGGTCGGAATGCCCGCCAGCGCGCCGGTCAGCCGTTTTTCCGATGCAACCGCGAGAATTCGCGCCTTGCCTGCCTGAACGAGCTGCAGCACTCCCGAAGCAGGCGAGGCAACGAGATCGATGTGCCCGCCCAAAAGCGCAGTGATGCCCTCGGTAGAACCGCTGAATGCGACGACTTTGAGCCGCTTCACATCGGCGCCGACTGCTTTGGCCATCAGCGCCACGGCGATATGATTGTGACTGCCGATCGAATTCCCGATGGCGACACTTAAGCTGCTCGGATCGGCCTTGATGCGGTCGGCGAGCATGCGCGCGCTTTTGAGCGGCGAATCCGCGCGCACGGTAAATACGACCGACTCGCTTCCCATCTGCGCGAGCGGAGTGGTATCGGTATAGTTGAACTGGCTTTTCCCGGTAATGTGATTCGTCAGCATGGTGGGCGAGGTGACCATCAAATAGTGGCCGTTTCCCTTGTGCTGCGTGAGGTAAGTCAGACCGATGGCGCCGCCGCCTCCGGGTTTGTTCACGACCGTGACGGTGGCGTCGACCAGCTTGTTCTCGACCAGCATGCGGTGTATTGCGCGCGCAGTGCTGTCGCTGCCGGTGCCGGCCGACGTATTCACGATGATTTCGACGCCGCGCTCCGGCTGCCAGGCCGCGCCAGCGGGCATCGCGAAAAAGACGCATCCTAAAATCGCAGTCGATGCTAGAAACGGCATTCGGCCCGCCCGACTTGTGCGATTTTCTTTATCCATGCCGCTCCCTCGCAAAAGCTGAAAACGAAACGGGTATGGGATCACCCGGCGAACAGACCCACGAACGTGTCGACGGGCATGCGGTCGAACGACGCGGCGTCGCCGCACACGGCGAGGATCTTGTCCCGACGCGCAGACTCGAATCTGCGCGCGAGGCTTGCTTCGAGTTTGGCGCGCAGCACCGGCATGACCTCGGAGCGCCGGCGCGGATGTCCGACCGGGTATTCAATTTCGATTTTTGGCGTGCTGCTGCCGTCCTTGAAGTGCACTTGCACCGCGTTCGCGCTCGAGCGCTTTTCGGGATCGTAAAATTCCTTGGTGAAGCGCGCATCTTCCGTCACCGTCGTCATCGCACGCAAGCCGTCGATTCGCGGATCCGCGGCAAAATCATCGCTGAAATTCTGCGGGTCGAGCTTGCCGTGGATCAAGCCGACCGCAACGATATATTTCACGCAATGATCGCGGTCGGCCGGATTATGCAACGGCCCGGTTTTGTTCATGATACGCATCAGCGCTTTCTGGCTGTGAATGTCGATGCTCTTGATGTCGTTCAGCCTGTCCTTCACGAGCGGATGCAGACGCAGCGCACATTCGATCGCCGATTGACTGTGCATGCCGGCGGCGACGAATTTGAACATCGAATGCGGCAGCACGTACTCGCCGTAAGGCCGCTGAAATTTGAACGGCCTGCCTGCCCACCGCGCATCGTAGAATCCGTATTTTTTGGCAGTAAGCACCGACGGATAACCCATCTCTCCGTTCACCGACATGAACGCAAAACGCACCGCCTGAAAGATGGCCTCCGCGCTCGCCCAGCTTTTACGCCACCCCGTGTTGGGTGCATGGCGCACCGCGGCAAGGCTCGCGTCTACCCATGCATTCGATACGCAATTGATCACCTGCTCACGCGTGCCGCCGAGCATCGCGGTGAGCACCGCTGCACTCGCCACGCGCGTGAGCAACGGATGGTCGACGCCGATCTCGTTGAAATCATTTTCGATCGCGAGACAACCCTGAATCTCATAGGCCTTGATCAAAGCTGCGAGCACGTCGGCCATGACGAGCGGCCCAACTCCCTGTGCGCCGCGGCTGCGGCTCAGGTAGTCGGCCAGCATGAGGATCCCGCCCAGATTATCGGATGGATGACTGCCTTGCGCGGCGGTGAAGGTATCGTTCAGATCGAGCCACCGTATCATGCTGCCCAGGTTGAAAGCCGCGGTTGCCGGATCCAGCTCGTAGCGCGTTCCTGGTACGCGCGCACCGTGCGGCACGACGATGCCGGGCACGAGCGGGCCGAGCAATTTCGTGCATTCCGGGAAATCGAGTGCGTCCAGAGCGCAGGCCAGCGCATCGATTGTGCACAACCGCGCGGCGTCAAGCGTCGACGGCTCCTTGATGCTGTAATTCAGAGTGTAATCCGCTATGTCGACCAAAACCTGGTCCGGGGCCGGGCGCACATTGGACACCATGTCGATTGCTCGCAAGTGGAATGAAAAAGGAAAGATTAAACGGACGGCGCGCGGCCGTCCGTAACGCGGTTCAGCTACGCGGCCAGCGCTGCGCGCGCTTGTCCCGCCGCGATGCACTCATCGACGACCTCACCGCTCACCGTTTCGTGCTCGAGTAGCTCCGCCGTCAGGCGTTCGAGCGCGGCACGGTTAGCGAGCAGCAGCGCATCGCACTCGCGTTCGATTTCCTTGAGGATCGCGCGCGCCTCGATCACGGCTTCGGGATAACTGCCCATTTGCCGTTCCCGATCCGGAAGCCCTGCGTAGCTGAATGGTCCGATGTCCTTGCT
>DASYSI010000514.1:0-5019 GCA_036003485.1 Burkholderiales bacterium
AAAAACCGCTTCAGGTGATCGCCGAGCGCGGCGGCCGGCGCGGGGACGTTGTGGTGCGGGACATCATGACGCCGCAGCACCGCCTCGAAGTGCTCCACATGGAAGAGGTTCGCCGCGCCAAGGTCGGACACGTCGTCGCCACGCTCCAAAAATCCGGGCGCCAACATGCGATAGTGGTCGAGGTCGATCGCAACGGACTGCAAACCGTGCGCGGCCTGTTTTCCGTCACTCAAATCGCGCGCCAGCTTGGTATCGCGATACAACCCAGCGAAGTCGCGCGCACATTTTCGGAGATCGAGGCGCTGCTGGCACGTTGAATCCCATTGGGTTTTTCGCTCGCACGATTGACACGCGCGGCAGAGGGCTTTACACTTGATTTACAGATTAGATTTAGTCTAATTCGTGTCCTGTAACGCGGGACCAGCTCGCTTGAGTGCCGCTCCCGTACCGGCGACAAAGACGTTTTAAAACATAGGAGAAAACTATGCAGCTCAAAGGATCGAAAACCGAAGACAATCTGAAGGCGGCGTTTGCCGGTGAATCGCAAGCCAATCGCCGCTATCTGTATTTCGCAGCGAAAGCCGATGTCGAAGGCCAGAACGATGTGGCCGCGGTGTTCCGCTCGACCGCCGAAGGCGAGACCGGTCATGCCCACGGGCATCTCGAGTACCTCGAAGCTGTCGGCGACCCCGCTACCGGGCTTCCGATCGGCGCTTCGCGCGACAATCTGAAAGCCGCGATTGCCGGCGAGACGCATGAGTACACCGACATGTATCCGGGCATGTCCAAAGCTGCGCGCCAGGAAGGCTTTGACGAAATCGCCGACTGGTTCGAAACGCTGGCTAAAGCCGAGCGCTCGCATGCCAATCGCTTCCAGAAGTCTCTCGACGCGCTGGCCGACTGAGAAAAGCGCAAGGCGTAAGACGTAAGGGGTGATGAGTGAGGCGGAAACCTCACTTTCACCCCTAGCAGTCTGGCTATTCGTCTGCGGCTCGCGTCGCGCATCTCGCCCCGCCAAGCAGCGCCGCGGCCCCATGGGGTTCTGCATCAGCCTGCTAATTTTTCGCCTCGGGCCCAACCCTTCACGCCTCACTACGACATGACCGTTCGCGAAGGCAGCCTCGAAGCTCCGACCCGTCACCCGCTCAACTGGCAGGCGCCGGAGTTCGGTCACGAGGAAAAAGTATTCGACGAGCTGCACCGCATATTCAATATCTGTCATGGCTGCCGGCGGTGCGTGAGCCTTTGCACTGCGTTCCCGCGCCTGTTCGACCTGATCGATGAGGGCAAGACCGGCGAACTCGACGGGGTCGAAAAGAAAAGCTACTGGGAGGTCGTCGACCGCTGCTATCTGTGCGACCTGTGCTATATGACCAAGTGTCCGTACGTTCCGCCGCATCCCTGGAACGTCGATTTTCCGCATGTGATGCTGCGCGCCAAGGCGCTCAAGTTCAAGCAGGGCGGCACCGCGCTGCGCGACAAGCTGTTGACGTCGACCGACACGCTCGGCAAGCTCGCGACCATTCCGGTGGTAGTGCAGTTCGTCAACGCCGCCAACAAAGCGCCGCGTGCGCGCGCGGTGATGGATAAGGTGCTGGGCGTGCACAAAGACCGCGTACTGCCGGAGTACACCCGCGCGAAGTTCCGCTCGAGCGCGAAGTCAAACGCGTCATTTGCGGTCAGGGACGGCAAGAATTCGCCGGGGAAAACGGCGATTTTCTCGACCTGCTATGTGAACTACAACGAGCCGGGGATCGGGCATGACCTGCTGCGGGTGCTCGAGCACAACGAGATTCCGGCGATCATAGTCGAAGCGGAAGCGTGCTGTGGCATGCCCAAACTCGAGCTTGGGGACTTCGACTCGGTCGCGCGGCTGAAGGCGGTCAATATCCCGCCGCTGGCGAAGCTTGCGCGCGCGGGTTATGCAATTCTGGCTGCGATCCCGTCATGCGCGCTGATGTTCAAGCAGGAGCTGCCACTCATGTTTCCGGATGACGCCGATGTGAAAGCGGTGCAGGAAGCAATGTTCGATCCGTTTGAATACCTGGTGATGCGGAACAAGGATGGCTTGCTGAAAACCGATTTCAAGCAGCCGCTCGGCAAGGTCTCGTACCATATTCCATGCCATTCGCGGGTGCAGAACATGGGACACAAAACGCGCGAGCTGCTGCAGTTGGTGCCCGGCACCCAGATCAACACCGTCGAACGCTGTTCGGGGCACGACGGCACGTGGGGCGTGAAGAGGGAATTTTTCGAGCAGTCGATGAAAATCGGCCGTCCTGTGTTCAAGCAGATGGCGGCGAGCGATCCGGACTACATCAGTTCGGATTGCCCGATCGCAGGGCGCCAGATCGAACAGGGCATGGGCGAAACCCGCGCCAGGAAAGAACATCCGATTACCTTGCTGCGCACCGCCTATGGCATCTAAATCAGAGGAGAAACGCGATCATGGCTAACGAAGGCTACCACGAACCCCTTGAGAAGCTGTCTGACGCGACCGTGGACATGCATCGCGCGATTACTTCATTGATGGAAGAGCTCGAGGCGGTGGATTGGTATAACCAGCGCGTCGATGCGTGCAGCGACCCGGAGCTGAAAAAGATCCTCGCGCACAACCGCGACGAAGAAAAAGAGCACGCCTCTATGGTGCTGGAATGGATACGGCGGCGCGATCCTGCGTTCGATCACGAGTTGAAAGATGCATTGTTCAAGACCGGCCCGATCACGGACGAGCATTGATTGAATGACTGCTGTAGTCGCGCGCATGCCGCAAATCACCGCCGATAGCCTGATGACGCTCGAAGCGTATGCCAAGGCGCGCCAGGCATTCCGCGCCAAGGTGATTGCGCACAAGAAACAGCGCACGGTGCATCTCGGCGACCATGTGACGCTGATCTTCGAGGACGAACTGACGATCCGTTACCAGGTGCAGGAGATGCTGCGTGTCGAGCGCATTTTCGAAGAAGAGGGTATTCGCGACGAGCTCGCGTCCTACAATCCTTTGGTCCCCGACGGCAGCAACTGGAAAGCGACGCTGCTTATCGAGTACCCGGATGTCGACGAGCGGCGCACCATGCTGGCCAGGCTGAAGGGCCTCGAAGACAGGGTGTGGGTGCAGGTCGCGGGCTGCGAACGCGTGTATGCGATTGCCGACGAAGATCTCGAGCGGGAAAACGCGGAAAAAACCTCGGCGGTGCATTTTTTGCGGTTCGAGCTTGCGCCGCCGATGATAAGCGCGCTCGCTGACTCCGCGGCGTTTGCCGTCGGGGTCGATCATCCGGTCTATGCCGCGACGGTCGAAAGCGTCAGCCCCGCGGTAAGGGCGTCACTGATGCAGGATCTGCGCGGCTAAGTCATGGTTACGCTACTGCTGCGGCTATTAGTTGCCGGCTGCATGCTGGCACCGTTGGTGATCGCCGCTCAGCCGCGCTCCGACATGGAAGACGAGGAAGCAGACAAGAAATCGTGGCGCGAGCTCGAGGTCAAGCTGCCGCCGTATCCCAAATCCGCAAACATCATCGCGTTCGATGTGAGTGCCGCCAGCAGCAACCGCTTTTACATTGACCCCGACTCGATTTCAGTCGGCAGCGACGGTGTGGTTCGCTATACGGTGGTGGTCAGAAGCCAGAGCGGCGCAGAAAACATCTCGTACGAAGGCATTCGATGCGAGACGCGCGAGCAGAAGTATTATGCTTTCGGGCGCCGCGACGGCACGTGGGCGAACGCACGCTCGAGCGAATGGCGCTACATCGAGCCCAAGGATATCAACCGCCAGCACGGCGTGCTCTACCTCGACTATTTCTGTCCCGACAAGAGAAAACCGGCGGGCCCGCCCAAGGTCATCATCAACCGCTTCAAGTACGGCGTTCCCGCCAAGGGTGGCGTGTAGCCAGCCTCAGATCAGGACCAGATTGTCCCGGTGAATGACTTCGGGCTCATCGACGTAGCCGAGCCTCGACTCGATCTCGCTCGACGGTATTTTCAGGATACGGCGCGTTTCGGAGGCGCTGTAGTTGACGAGTCCGCGCGCGATCTCAGTGCCGTGCTCGTCGCAGCAGCCCACCACTTCTCCGCGTTCGAATTCGCCCGTGACTTCGAAAACACCAATCGGCAGCAGGCTCTTGCGCTGGTCGCGCAACGCTTTGACCGCACCGGCATCGAGCTTGAGCGTGCCGCGCACCTGCAAGTGATCGGCGAGCCACTGCTTGCGCGCCGCCAAAGTCTGTGTCGCAGCTTTGAGCAGCGTGCCGATGCGTTCGCCGCGCGCAAGCCGCAGCAGAACATTGTCCTCATGGCCTGATGCGATCGCGGTATGCGCGCCGCTGCGCGCTGCGCGTTTGGCAGCGAGCACCTTGGTCAGCATGCCGCCCAATCCGATAGCGCTGCCGGCGCCGCCCGCCATCTTCTCAAGCTCGGCCTCGCCGGCGCTCGCTTCTTCGATCAGTGTCGCGCCAGGGTCCTTGCGCGGGTCGGATGAATAGAGTCCGGCCTGATCGGTCAGGATGATAAGCACATCGGCCTCGATGAGATTGGTGACCAGCGCCGCGAGTGTGTCATTGTCGCCGAAGCGAATTTCATCGGTGGCAACGGTATCGTTTTCGTTGATGATAGGGATCACGCCAAGATCGAGCAGCGTGCGCAGCGTCGAGCGCGCGTTCAAATACCGCTTGCGGTCCGCCATGTCTTCGTGCGTAAGCAGGATTTGCGAGGTCAGAAGCGCGTGCTCCCTGAAACGCGATTCATAGGCTTCAATGACGCCCATCTGGCCGACCGCAGCCGCCGCTTGCAGCTCGTGAAGCGCGCTGGGGCGTTTTTTCCAGCCGAGACGCTGCATGCCCTCGGCGATTGCGCCGCTCGAAACGATCACGACTTCGCGTCCGAGCCTGCGCAGCTCGGCGATCTGGCTCACCCAGCGCGCGAGCGCGGAATGATCGAGCCCCTGTCCCCGGTTGGTGACGAGGCTGCTGCCGACTTTGACCACAATGCGCTTGGCTGTGGCGAGTTCAGAATTCATAAAAA
>DASYSI010000515.1:0-8708 GCA_036003485.1 Burkholderiales bacterium
GAGCTCGGCGTGTTCGCGATGACGGAAAAAGGACTGAAGGGCGTGTCCAATCCGTCGGCGCTGTTCCTGTCGCAGCACGCCGAGCAGGTCGCGGGCTCGTGCGTGCTGGTCACGCAGGAAGGCACGCGTCCGCTGCTGGTCGAGATTCAGGCGCTGGTCGACGACGCGCACGCGCCGAGCGCGCGCCGGCTCGGCGTCGGGCTTGAGCAGAACCGGCTCGCCCTCCTGCTCGCGGTGCTGCACCGGCATGCCGGCATCGCGTGCTTCGACCAGGATGTGTTCGTCAACGCCGTAGGCGGCATGAAAATCGCCGAGCCCGCCGCGGATCTCGCAGTACTGATGGCGATCGTATCCTCGCTCACCAACCGTCCGCTGCCCGCCAAGCTGGTGGTGTTCGGTGAGGTGGGGCTGGCAGGCGAAGTGCGCCCCGTGCAGCGCGGCCAGGAGCGACTGCGGGAAGCGGCCAAGCTCGGTTTTACGCACGCGCTGATTCCTGATGCAAATAAACCCAGGCAAGCGATCGCGGGCCTGCAGGTGATCGCGGTGCGGCGCGTGGCGGACGCCGTGGCGCAGATGCGCGACGGATTCGGAGCATGAGCATGGCGCGCGTCAACGCATACGAGCTGGACCTCGATAAAAACGCTGCAAATTACACGCCGCTCTCGCCGTTGTCGCTGCTTGCGCGCACGGCCTATATCTACCCCCGGCGCGCGGCGGTTATCCATGGCGATTGGCGGCTCACCTGGTCGGAGGTTTACACACGCTGCCGCCGTCTCGCATCAGCGCTGCAGCGCCGCGGCATCGGCGCCGGGGACACGGTCGCAGCAATGCTGCCGAACATTCCTGCGATGTACGAAGCGCATTTCGGTGTGTCCATGGCAGGTGCGGTGCTGAACACGCTCAATACGCGGCTTGACGCCAAATCGATAGCGTTCATGCTCGATCACGGCGCGGCGAAAGTTCTGCTCACCGACCGCGAGTTTTCCGACACCATCGAAAAAGCGCTCGCGCAGCTCAAGAACAAGCCGCTGGTAATCGACGTTGACGACCCCGCTTTCAGCGGCGGCAAACTGCTGGGGGAAACCACTTACGAGGAATACATCGCTGCAGGCGATCCCGATTTCGAGTGGTATCTGCCCGCCGACGAGTGGGAAGCGATATCGCTTAACTACACTTCGGGCACTACCGGAGACCCGAAGGGTGTCGTTTACCACCACCGCGGTGCGTATCTCAACGCGATATCCAATATCCTGAGCTGGGGCATGCCGCCGCATGCGGTCTATCTGTGGACGCTGCCGATGTTCCACTGCAATGGCTGGTGTTTTCCATGGACCATGGCCGCGAATGCCGGAACCAACATCTGCCTGCGCAAGGTTGACGCGAAAACGATTTTCGACATGATCAGGCAACACCAGGTCACGCACTATTGCGGCGCGCCTATCGTGCACAACGCGCTGCTCAATGCGCCTGCCGAGTGGAAGCAGGACCTGCCGCACCGCGTCAACTGCCTGGTCGCTGGCGCGGCGCCGCCGGGAGCCATCATCGAGGGCATGCAGAAAATGGGATTTAACCTGACTCACGTTTACGGGCTCACCGAGACTTATGGTCCGGCCGCGGTATGCGCCAAGCATCCGGAGTGGGATCAGTTGCCGCTCGACGAGCAGGTGCGCCTCAACGGCCGCCAGGGCGTGTGGTACCACATGCAGCAGGGCATGACGGTCATGGATCCGATCACGATGAGTGCGGTGCCGTGGGACGGCGAGACCATGGGCGAGATCATGTTCCGCGGCAATCTCACGATGAAGGGGTATCTGAAAAATCCGCGCGCGACCGAAGCGGCATTTGCCGGCGGCTGGTTCCACAGCGGCGATCTCGCGGTGATGCAGCCCGACGGCTACGTCAAGATCAAGGACCGCTCGAAGGACATCATCATCTCGGGCGGCGAGAACATCTCATCGCTCGAGGTTGAGGAGACGCTGTACCGCCATCCCGCGGTGATGGCGGCCGCAGTGGTTGCCAAGCCCGATCCTAAATGGGGCGAGACGCCGTGCGCGTTCGTCGAATTGAAGCCTGATGCCAGTCCGAGCGAACAGGAAATCATCGAATTCTGCCGCGCTCACATGGCGCGTTTCAAGGTGCCGCGGGCCGTGATCTTCGGGACGCTGCCGAAAACCTCGACTGGCAAGATTCAGAAATTCATTCTGCGTCAGCAGGCGAAATCGGTTGCGGCGATCGAATAGATAGCGAATCCGATGGACAACGACTGCATCCTCGAGACGCGCAACCTCGTTAAAGAGTTCAAGGGCTTCGTGGCGGTCAACGACGTCGGTCTCAAGGTCCGGCGCGGAAGCATCCATGCGTTAATCGGTCCTAATGGCGCGGGCAAGACGACATGCTTCAACCTGTTGACCCAGTTTTTGAGGCCCACGCGCGGGACCATCTACTTCAATGGCGCCGACATCACTGGCGAGAGGCCGGCGCAGATCGCGCGCCGCGGCATCATCCGTTCGTTCCAGATTTCGGCGGTGTTTCCCCATCTGACGGTGCTCGAGAACGTGCGTATTGGACTGCAGCGCAAGCTCGGGAACTCGTTTTATTTCTGGGAATCGGCACGCACGCTCGAAAAGCTCAACGCGCGCGCGATGGAGTTGCTTGAGGCCGTCGATCTCGTTTCGTTCGCCGACAGCGTTACGGTTGAGTTGCCGTACGGACGCAAACGCGCGCTCGAGATCGCGACGACACTCGCGCTCGATCCAGAATTGATGCTGCTCGATGAGCCGACGCAGGGCATGGGACACGAGGATGTCGGCCGCGTTGTCGAACTGATCAGGAAAGTGGCGGCCGGCCGCACCATTATGATGGTCGAGCACAACCTCAACGTGGTCGCTAATCTGTCGCACACGATCACCGTGCTCGCGCGTGGTGCGATTCTCGCCGAAGGGACTTACGCGGAGGTTTCGAAAAATCCCCAGGTGCTCGAAGCCTATGTCGGAACCGCCGAGGCCGCGGCAGCCCATGACTAGCGCGCTCCAGCCCGACGTCGAATTCCTGCGCGTGACCGGCCTGCACGCTTTCTACGGCGAGTCGCACATTCTGCACGGCATCGATTTCGTCGTGAACCGCGGCGAGGTCGTAACGCTGCTCGGACGCAACGGCGCCGGCCGTACCACCACGCTGCGCGCGATTCTCGGCCTGACCGGCCGGCGCAGCGGTTCGATCATGGTTAACGGACGCGAGGCCATCAACATGGCCACGCATAAAATCGCGCACCTCGGCCTCGGCTACTGCCCTGAAGAGCGCGGGATCTTCGCGAGCCTGTCCGCCGAGGAGAACCTGCTGCTGCCGCCGGCGGTGGCGAGCGGCGGCATGAGTCTGGATGAAATCTACGCGGTGTTTCCGAATTTGAAGGAGCGCCGCGCAAGTCCCGGCATGCGGCTGTCGGGCGGCGAACAACAAATGCTCGCGATTGCGCGCATTCTGCGCACCGGGGCGAAGCTGCTCTTGCTCGATGAAATCAGCGAAGGTCTCGCACCGGTGATCGTGCAGACGCTCGGACGCGTGATCCGCATGCTCAAGGAGCGCGGTTACACCATCGTCATAGTCGAGCAGAATTTCCGTTTTGCGGCACCGCTCGCCGACCGTCATTACGTGATCGAGCATGGACGCATCGTTGAAACAGTTACAATGAGCCAGCTCGATTCAAAAATGGACAGGCTGCACGTCTTACTCGGAGTTTAATCACAAACTTTTTCCACGGGAGGTGTCATGATGAAACGCAGGATCTTATCGATTCTGATTGGCGCGCTGCTGACGGGCTCGCCCATCAGCCCGGCAATTTCGCAACCGGCAAAACCCGCGGCGGGCGGCGCCAACATCTCCGACGGCGTCGTCAAGATCGGCATCTTGACTGACTTGTCGGGGCTGTATTCGGACCTCTCAGGCGCGGGCTCGGTGCTTGCCGCGAAAATGGCGATCGAGGATTTTCAGGCGGCGGAAAAAGGCAAGACGTTCGCAATCGAGCTGGTTTCAGCCGACCACCAGAACAAGGGTGATGTCGCATCCAACAAAGCGCGCGAGTGGTTCGAGCGCGATCACGTCGATATGATCGGCGATCTCGTCACAACCTCGACCGCGCTCGCGGTAATGCCCATTGCCAAAGAAAAGAACCGCATTACCATCGTTTCGGGCGCGGCGGCGACGCTGATCACCGGCAAGAATTGCACCGATACCAATGTGCACTACGTCTACGATACTTATGCGCTCGCGAACGGCACCGGCAAGGCGGTGGTCAAGCAGGGCGGCGACACGTGGTTTTTTCTGACCGCCGACTATGCGTTTGGCCAGGCATTGGAAAAGGACACGACTGCGGTCGTAATCGCCAACGGCGGCAAAGTGCTGGGTTCGGTGCGCCACCCGTTCCCCGGCACTGACTTTTCGTCGTTCCTGCTCAAGGCGCAGTCATCGGGCGCCAAGGTGATCGGCCTCGCCAACGCCGGTACGGATACGACGAATGCGATCAAGCAGGCGGCCGAGTTCGGCATCACGCCGAAACAATCGCTGGCCGGGCTGCTGATGTTCATCACCGACGTGCACAGTCTCGGACTCAAGGTGACGCAGGGCATGTATCTGACCGAGGGTTTCTACTGGGACTTCAACAACGAAACCCGCGCCTGGTCGAAGCGCTTCTTCGAAAAGCACCGGCGCATGCCGACGATGGTGCAGGCGGGCGTCTACTCGTCGACGATGCATTACCTGAAGGCAGTCAAAGCGGCTGGCACCGACGAGGCCAAAGCGGTGATGCGAAAAATGAAGGACACGCCGATCAACGACTTCTTCGCCAAGAACGGCAGGATCCGCGAAGACGGCCGCCACGTGCACGACTTCTACCTGCTGCAAGTGAAAAAGCCGGAGGAATCCAAATACCCGTGGGACTATTACCACGTGCGCCAGGTGATTCCGGCGAGCGATGCGGTGATGCCGGTCGCGCAAAGCGAGTGTCCGCTGTTGAAGAAGTAATACGAGAGACGAAAGACGATAGGCGAGAGGCAGGAGGAGCGAGGGTAACGACTGTCTTCTCTCGCCTCGCGTCTCTCCGATTCTGATGTTTGAACTTCTCGGCATCACGCCTCAGGCCCTTTATGGCCAGCTCCTGATCGGGCTCATCAACGGCTCGTTCTACGCCGTGCTGAGTCTCGGCCTGGCGGTGATTTTCGGCTTGCTCAACATCATCAACTTCGCGCACGGCGCGCAGTACATGATGGGCGCGTTCATCGCATGGCTGGGTCTCACGCAAGTGGGGCCGTGGATCGGCGATCCGGAGTTCCATCTCAATTATTGGGCCGCGCTCGTGATCGCGCCGCTGCTGGTGGGGGCGTTCGGCATGATTATCGAGCGCACGATGCTGGCGCGGCTCTACCGGCTCGATCACCTCTACGGGTTACTGCTGACGTTCGGCATCGCGCTCATCATCGAAGGTCTTTTCCGTTACGCATACGGAGTTTCCGGCCAGCAGTACGAACTTCCCGAGGTGTTTCAGGGCGCATTCGATCTCGGTTTCATGCATCTGCCGAAATACCGCGCTTGGGTCATTTGCGCATCGCTCACGGTGTGCTTCGCGACGTGGTACGTGATCGAGCGCACCAAATTGGGCTCGTATCTGCGCGCCGGCACCGAGAATCCGCGTCTCACGCAGGCATTCGGCGTCAACGTGCCGCTCATGATTACGCTTACCTACGGTTTCGGCGTAGCGCTCGCGGCATTCGCCGGCGTACTCGCCGCGCCGATATTTACCGTGAGCCCGCTGATGGGCGCCGATCTGATCATCGTCGTATTCGCGGTGGTGGTCATCGGCGGCATGGGTTCTATTCTCGGCTCAATCATAACGGGCCTCGGCCTGGGATTGATCCAGGGGCTGACCAAGGTGTTTTATCCGGAAGCCTCGGCAGTCGTTATATTTGTGATCATGGTAATAGTCCTGCTGGTGAGGCCGGCAGGATTATTTGGAAGGGAAAAATGAAAGCTCCTCGGTGCCGGGCGTATCGCGTTCGCGGCGGAATCGCGCGCATGGAGCTTCGCTCGTGAGCAAGACTGCGATCGGTTTTGCGGTGCTCGTCATTGCTGGCGTGATTGCTCCGATGCTCGGCATTTATCCGACCTTCCTGATGAAATGCTGGTGCTTGGCGCTGTTCGCGTGCGCCTTCAACTTGTTGCTGGGCTACACCGGGCTCCTGTCGTTCGGCCACGCCGCGTTTTTCGGCGCCGCCGGTTATATCACCGGCCATGCCATCAAGATGTGGGGCTGCTCATTCGAGATTGGCATACTCGCGGGTACCGCATTCGCGGCGGTTCTCGGGTGGGCATTCGGCGTTGTTGCGATCCGGCGCGCGGGGATTTATTTCGCGATGATTACGCTCGCGCTCGCGCAGATGATCTACTTTGTCTGGCTGCAGATGCCGTTCACCGGCGGCGAAGACGGCCTGCAGGGTGTGCCGCGCGGCACGTTGTTCGGCGTGATCGATCTGTCGGACAACATGAACCTTTATTATGTGGTGTTCGCGATCTTCCTGTGCGGATTCTTTCTGATCTACCGCACCATCAATTCGCCGTTCGGCCAGGTGCTGAAGGCAATACGCGAAAACGAGCCGCGCGCAATATCGCTCGGCTATGACGTCGACAAATACAAGCTCGTCGCATTTGTGCTGTCGGCTGCGCTGTCAGGGCTCGCCGGCGCGACCAAGACCGTCGTGTTTCAGCTCGCATCGTTGACCGATGCGCATTGGCACACCTCGGGAGAAGTCGTGCTGATGACGCTCCTGGGCGGGCTTGGCACGGTGTTCGGGCCGGTAGTCAGCGCATTCGTGATCGTCGGTCTTCAGAACCAGCTTGCCGACAAGGTCGGCTCGTGGGTACAGGTAATCATGGGCTTAATCTTCGTTGTATGCGTACTTGCATTCCGGCGCGGCATCGTCGGCGAGCTGCTCGCGTTCGCGCGCAAAACGGGCATCGTCAAAGCGTGAGCGCGCGCGGTAACAGAGGAGGTTTTCCCGATGGCGATCATTGATTCCCAGGTCCACACCTACGACGCGAACACGCCGAAACGGCCCTGGCACAGCGTGCCGAATTGGCCCGATCACGTCACAGGCGACGAGATGGTGGCGGCGATGGACAAGGTCGGCGTCGACGGCGCGATTTTAGTCTCCCCCTTTGCCATGTACCGGTACGACGCCAGCTATGCGGTCGAAGTGCAACGGGCCCATCCCGGCCGCTTCGCCCTCGTCAAGCCGGTCGATCCGGATAATCCAGCGGTGGCTGAAGTCATCGCCGACTGGAAGAAGTCCCCGGGCACGGTTGGCATTCGCATCATGTTGCCGAAGGAAGGGGGGCGCGAAGCGAAAGACCCGGGCCTCGACCGGATCCTGCGCGCAGCCGTTCAGCACGACTTCCCGGTCAACATGCTGTTCTGGGGCAACGTGGACGTGGGCACGGCGCTGATCGACCGCCACCCCGATACGCGATTCGTCATCGACCATCTGGCCCTCGCGCAGCCGCGCACGCCCGACGCACGCGCCGCTCAGCCGTGGGCCGAGCTGCCGAAAGTGCTCGACCTCGCCAAGCGCAAGAACGCGCTGATCAAAGTCAGCGGCGCCTGCACGCTGTCCCAGAAACCGTATCCCTACCCGGACATCTGGGACCCGCTCGCGCGCGTGTTCGACGCCTGGGGTTTCGAGCGCTGCCTGTGGGGCACCGACTGGACCCGCGCCTTCGCGGTCGTCAATTACGAACAGGCCGTCGAGCCCTTTCGCCTGACCGATCGTTTGAGCGACAGTGAACGCGCGATGCTGATGGGCGGTGCCTGCGCCAAGGCGTATGGGTGGTCACCGAAGAAAGGCTAGGTTATTCACCGGATCGAATCTATGCGACTCGACTGAAATCGCCAACATTGAGTCCATGGGTGCACTCGAGCAGCTCATAGGCCTCTTTGTGGCGGCGGTGATACTGGCCGCCGCCGCTCGCCGTGTTGGCGCGCCCTATCCCGTGTTTCTCGCGCTTGGCGGTGCATTGCTCGCTTTTATTCCGGGCGCGCCAACGTTCAAAGTTCCGCCGGAACTCGCGCTGGCGCTTTTCGTCGCGCCTGTGCTGCTCGATGCGGCTTACGACACGTCGCTACGCGATCTCAAGGACAACTGGGCACCGGTGACCGGACTGGTTGTATTCGCTGTCGGATTCACGACGGCAGCAGTCGCATTCGTCGCGCACGCGCTGATTCCGGCGATACCATGGGCTGCGGCCATCGCACTCGGTGCAGTGGTCGCGCCGCCTGATGCAGTCGCTGCAACGGCGGTGCTGCGTGAGTTGCGGCCGCCGCATCGGCTGCTCACTATTCTGGAGGGCGAAAGCCTGCTCAATGACGCGAGCGCGCTTTTGATCTTTCGCCTCGCCGTAGCTGCTGCCGCAGCAAACAGCTTTTCCGTCAGCGAAGTTGCGCCGACATTTTTGTTCGCGGTCGGGGGCAGTGTCATCGCAGGCCCGGCGCTTGGATGGGGCGTCCTGAAAATAACGGAACGCATCGAGCACGTGCCGACTGCGATCATTCTCCAATTCGTCAGCACGTTCGGCGTTTGGATATTCGCCGAGCAAATCGGTCTTTCGGGTGTGTTGACCACAGTGTGCTTCGCCATGACGGTGGCGCGAACCGCGCCTGAGCGCAT
>DASYSI010000516.1:0-9291 GCA_036003485.1 Burkholderiales bacterium
CGGTCGAAAGGCGGAACTGCACCCATTCGTCGAGAATCTCGCGGATATTCTTGCGGCCCGGCCTGCCGTCGATCCCCAGCACCACGAGGTTCACGGAAAAATTCTCCTCGAGACTCGTATGCGCAAGCATGAGGCGCATGAATTCTTCGGCATCCTGGCGCGACGAGCGCGGCTCGAGCACGAGCCGAACTTTGCTTTTCTTGTCGGACTCGTCGTTGACTTTCCCCAGCGCGCCGAGCATGAGCTGCTTCAGATTCGTCTGCGCCGCGGTGACTTTGCCGTTTTTCTCCCTCGGCTTCGGGTTCGTCGCCTCTTCGATCTCAGACATCACGCGGTGGACCGAAGTCGTCGGCGGCAGCTCGTAGACGATGACCTGCCATTGCCCGCGCGCGAGATTTTCGACCTTCCACCGGCAGCGCGCGCGCAGCGACCCGCGTCCGCTCGTATATGCATCGACGATCGCCTGGCGCGGGCTGATGATCTGGCCGCCGCCTGGAAAATCCGGCCCCTCGATGATGCCCATCAGCGATTGCGCGGTCGTTTTCGGGTGACGCAGGATCTGAATCGCCGCTTCCGCGGCTTCGCGCATATTGTGTGGCGGCAGCTCGCACGCCATGCCGACCGCAACGCCGGAGGCGCCATTCAGCAGCAGCATCGGCAGGCGCGCAGGCAAAAGCTCGGGCTCAGTCAGGCGCCCGTCGTAATTCGAGACGAAATCGACGGTGTCCTGATCGATTTCGGAGAGCAGAAGCTCGGCGATTGCCGTCAACCGTGCTTCGGTGTAGCGGTACGCGGCGGCCGAATCACCGTCCTGGGTGCCGAAGTTGCCCTGTCCGTCGATCAGCGGGTAACGCAGCGAGAATCCCTGTGCCATGCGCACGAGCGCGTCGTAGGTCGATGCATCGCCATGCGGATGGTATTTGCCGAGCACTTCACCCACGATGCGCGCCGACTTCGTGTGCTGCACGCCCGCGCGCAGCCCGAGCTCGTGCATCGAATAGAGAATGCGGCGCTGGACGGGCTTCTGCCCGTCCTCGATATTCGGAATGGCGCGGCCGCGCACGACGCTCATCGCGTACGTGAGGTAACTGCGCTCGGCGAACGCCGCCATGTCGATGGCATCATCGCCGCCGGCGGCGACTGCACTCGGAGGCGCGCCCGCACCCGTATTGCCCGCGCCTGCGTCAAAAAGATCGAGCGTCGCCTCGTCGCTGCGTGCGGCTCGCACGCGGGTCTTGCTACGCGTCATACATCGGCCTCGACCTGATCGCCTTTTTCTTCCATCCACGCACAGCGGCGCTCGGCTTCACGCTTCGACATCAGCATGTTGAACATGGCGAGCGTGTGTTCGCGATCTTCGATTCGCACCTGCAACAGGCGCCGCGTATCGGGGCACAGCGTGGTTTCCCACAACTGCTCGGGATTCATTTCCCCCAGCCCTTTGAAACGCTGGATCTTGAGCGACTCGGTTTTGATACCCTCATCGCGCGCACGGTCGAAGATCGATTTGCGCTCCTCTTCGTCGAGTGCGTACAACTTTTTCGCCGGCCGTTTGCCCTGCGCGGGAATATCGATCTTGTAGAGCGGCGGGCTCGCGACGTAAATATGGCCGCGTTCGATCAGCTTCGGAAAGTGACGGTAGAAAAGCGTGAGCAGCAGCACCGCGATATGCGCGCCATCGACATCCGCGTCGGTCATCGATGCGATCTTGCCGTAGCGCAACCCCGACAGATCGGGATCCGTCTCCGTTCCATGCGGATCCACGCCGATCGCAACCGCGATATCGTGGATCTCGGCGTTTGAGAAGAGCAGCTCGCGTTTCACCTCCCATGAGTTCAATGCCTTGCCGCGCATCTTGTAGATCGCCTGAAAGCGTTTGTCGCGCGCCTGCTTCGCAGAGCCGCCCGCAGAATCGCCCTCGACGAGGAAAAGCTCGTTCTCTGCGCAATCGGTTATTTCGCAGTCGGTGAGTTTCTCGGGCAGGATAACGACGCCCGATGACTTCTTGCGCTCGATCTTCTCCACCGAGCGCGAGCGCTCGACCGCCTGGCGTATGACGAGTTCGGCGATTTTGCGGCCCCAGTCGACATGGCTGTTCAACCACAGCTCGAACGGATCGCGCACCATCGTCGAGACGAGCTTGAACGCGTCGCGATTGGAGATCTTTTCCTTGGTCTGGCCATGGAACTGCGGTTCGAGCACTTTCGCCGAGAGGAAATAGACCGTGCGCGACCAGACATCGTCCGCCATCAGCTTGACGCCGCGCGGCATCATGTTGTGATGTTCGGCGAATGCTTTGACGGCATCGAACAGTCCGTCGCGCAATCCCGCCTCGTGCGTGCCGCCCGCCGGAGTCGGGATCAGATTCGCGTACGATTCGCCGTAGCCCTTGATCTCTTCGACAAACGCGACTGCCCAGCCTGCGCCTTCGCCTACTGCATACCCATTCGCCTCCTTGATGTAATTCTCGCCGTCGAAAATAGCCGCGACGGGCTGCGCATCGGCGAGCAATTCGGCGAGATATCCTTTCATGCCTTCCGGGTAGCTCCAGCTATGCGTCGTCGTCTCCTTCGCTCCCTCGATGTTGAGCGTGACCTTCACGCCGGGCAGCAGCACGGCCTTGGAGCGCACGATGCGCTCCAGATCGGGAAGCGAGACTTTCGGCGAATCGAAATACTTCTTGTTGGGCCAGATCCGAAGCGACGTTCCGGTGTCCCGCGCTGGGCAGTTGCGCAGCCTTTTCAGCTTCTCGGCGACCGCGCCGTTCGCAAACACGATGCGATACAGGGCGCCCTCGCGCTTCACTTCGACTTCAAGCCGTTCGGAAAGCGCATTGGTGACCGACACGCCGACGCCGTGCAGACCGCCGGAAAATTTATACGCCGAATCCGCTTCGGTCTTGGAAAACTTGGCACCCGCATGCAGTTCGGTCAAAACCAGTTGCACGGTCGGTATTTTTTCCACCGGATGCGGACCGACCGGAATGCCGCGACCGTTATCGGTGACCGTCACCGACCCGTCGCGGTGCAGCGTCACATCGATGCGGTCTGCGTGTCCGCCGAACGATTCGTCGGCTGCGTTATCGATCGCTTCCTGAATGATGTGCGTCGGGTCGCTCGTGCGCGTATACATTCCCGGAAGCCGCTGCACGGGCTCGATGCCGCGCAGCTTCTTGACCGAGCTTTCATCGTATTTCTTTACTGCCATGCTGGGTGTCTTTCCACGGTGTTTGTCTATCGCGCGCATTGTACCGCGAAGACAGTTAATGTCCGCGCCCGAATCAGGCCCAATCGCATTTGATCAACCTCGAATCATGAGGTATCGTGTGTCGCGCGCAAAAACGCAGAGCGGTGTCCGGCGCTGATAGGTTGATGCTCATGGCTGCCAGAGCAGCGGATGATGCCGAACGGTCTCATGGCTTTACCGGCTGCTCGCGGCTACAGCTGCAGCGCGTGAAAAATTAGCGTAGGAGGGCGCCACCGTGGCATTCGATCTTATTCTGGGCAATGCGCGGCTGGCGGATGGCGCTGCGGCGAGCGCAAACGTCGATATCGCGATCGTTGATGGACGTATCGCCGCGATCGGGCCCGACATCTCCGGCGACGGCGAGCGAGTCGACGCGTGCGGGCGCTTCGTATCGCCGGGGCTGGTGGAAAGTCATTTTCACCTCGACAAAGCGCTGATCGTCGACCGCTGTGAGCCGCCCAAGGACCGGCGCACAGGCGACCACATGCGTCGGACCGCTGCAATCAAGCATACTTTCACTGAAGAGGACGTCTACGCGCGCGCCCGCGCGACGCTCGAGCAGTGCCTGCTCAATGGCGTCACCCACATGCGGACCCAGGTCGAGGTCGATCCCAACGTCGGCCTGCGCGGCTACAAGGCGATCGAGCGCCTGGCCAAAGATTACGCCTGGGCCATCGACCTGCAGCTTTGCGTGTTCCTGCAGGAAGGCTGGACCAACAGCGAGGGTGGCGAGGCGAACGTGTTGGCAGCGCTGAAACGAGGAACGCCAGTCGTCGGCGGCGCACCGCGGTACGATACCGATCGCCCTGCCCAGATCGAGCGCATCTTCGCGCTCGCCAAGGAATTCGATGTCGACGTCGACGTTCATCTGGATGGCGGCTATACGATCGACGACCTGGATATCTTTCTCGTCTGCGATCTCGCCGACCGCATCGGCTGGGGCGGGCGCGTGGCAATCGGCCACGGCTCGAAATATTCCTGCCTGCCGCAGGCGCAGCTCGAGTCGCTGGGCCGCCGGCTTGCCGACTCCGGCGTCGCAGTGACGGTACTTCCGGCAACCGACTTGTTCAACAACGGGCGTCACATGGAGCACAGCGTCATCCGCGGCGTCGCGGACGCCAATGCGTTGATCGCCCAGGGAGCGAACTGCTCGATCTCGACCAACAACGTGATGAATCCGTTTACGCCGTTCGGCGACTGCTCGCTGGTGCGAATCGCGAACATGTACGCCAACGTCGTGCAGCGCGGCACGCAGGGCGATCTCACCGACTGCTTCGCCATGCTGACCGATCGCCCGGCACGGATTCTGCGCCGGAAAGATTACGGCATCGCGATCGGCAATCCAGCCGACCTCGTCGTGTGGAATGCAAAAACACCGGCCGAGATCATCGCGACCGTGGCTCAGCCTGTGATGGGTTTCAAGCGCGGGCAGCGCCTGTTCACGCGCGAGATTGCGACACTGCACCGGCCTCGATATTGAGGTTCGGAAGTGGGGTCCACGCGGATTGTTGCTCGCGCGCGCCCCGGGAACGCGGGTCAGAAGTCGGGCGACGTGCGGACGATCATTCCGCGCGGATGGCGGCGGACTTAATGACCAGCGCCCACTTCCTGGTTTCGTCTTTCATGAAAGAACCAAATGCCTCGGGGCTCGTTCCCATCGGGTCCGTACCCTGGGCAGTGAGCTTCTCGGCAATCTCCGGTAGGCTCATCGCTTTGATCAGCTCTGCGTTCAGGCGCGCGATGATCTGGCGTGGCGTGCCGGCGGGCACCACCGCGCCATACCAGTTGACGACCTCGAATCCGGGCAGCGTTTCATTCATGGCGGCGACCTCAGGCAGAAACGCGATGCGCTTCGGGCCCGTGGTGGCAAGGGCACGCAGACGACCCGCTTTGACATGGGGCAGGCCAATCGCGACCGCGCCGAAACCGAACTGTACCTCGCCTCCGAGCAGATTGTTGAGGCCGGGTGCGCTGCCTTTGTACGGAACATGTACCGTCTTCAATCCGGCAACGAGGTTAAGCAACTCTCCCGCAAGATGCGGCAAACCACCGTTGCCGCCAGAAAAATAGTGAATCTTGCCGGGACGCGCTTTGGCGAATTCGACAAACTCGGCCACTGTCCTCGGCGCCAGTGCCGGGTGCAGATACAGCAGAAACGGTACCGACGACACCAGCGTCACCGGCGCGAACGCGCGATCGATATTGAGATTCGAGTCCGGGTACAAGAGCGGATTCACGCTCAGGTTGCCGGTGGTTCCGAAGAAGAGCGTATGTCCGTCAGGGACGGCTTTGGCTGCGATCTCGGTGGCGATCAGGCCATTGGCCCCGGCCCGGTTGTCAATGATGACTTGCTGCCCAAGACTCTCCGTGAGCTTGGGTGCAAGAATGCGCGCGACCAAGTCGATGCCTCCGCCCGGCGGAAATCCGACGACGATACGCAGAGGGCGTGCAGGGTAGGTCTGCGCCTCGATCGCAATCGACGCGCATCCGAGTGCGCAACCGATAGCGAATCTCAAAATCGTCAGAATCAAAGTTGAATACTAATAGGACTGACGGCTTTGGGTTCCGACAAACACGCGGCGACTCGTCGCGAGGTCTGTCTGTTAGCCGATCATTTTCCAGCGCCGCGCCACGAGCAGCCGCAGTTTCTTGCATTCCTGCTCGGCGAGCGCTTCGGCCTGCGCGCGCAGCGCGGCCTCGAGCTCGTTCAACGCCGCGCGCGTGCGCGCGAGCTCGAGCTGATTCTTGAGCACGTAGAAGAGCGCGGAGTATTCGCCGCGCAGCTCGTGCATCACCGGAAAGGACATGCGGTGAACGGCTGAAGGGCCCAGGCGCAACAGCGCCTCGCGATGCTCGGAGGTGCCGTATCCCTTATGTGAAGCGAAGCCGTATCCGGGGTAGTCGCGGTCGAGCGCCTCCATCATTGCATCGCGCGCGGTCTTCGCGACGATCGAGGCCGCCGCGATGCTGAAGTTGATGCCGTCGCCCTTGTTGAAAGGGTTCTGTGGAACGTCGATGCCGGGAACCGTGCGTGCGTCGACGAGCACATGCTGAGGGCGCCGCGGCAGCGCTTCGACCGCGCGCCGCATCGCGAGCAGCGCTGCATGATAGATGTTGAGGCGGTCGATCTCCTCGACCGAGGCGACCCCCAGGCCGATGCCCGTCGCCTTCGCGCGGATCTCCTCGGCAAGCAATGCGCGCGTTTCGGGTGCGAGCCGCTTCGAGTCGTCGACGCCTTCGATCTCCGTATCAGGTGCAAACATGACGGCCGCGGCCACCACCGGCCCGGCGAGCGGCCCTACGCCCACTTCATCAACGCCCGCGATGTCGCACACGCCGGATTTCCACAGCAGCCGCTCGAAGTGACGCATGGCATCCAGGCGCACGCGCTCGTCGCGCTGGCGCTCATAGCGTTTCTTCAGCATCGCATACAGACTGCGCACCCCTTGGCGCGAATCACGCTGCAGCCGCGTGAGAATCTGCGCCGAAACCGGCTCCCCTTTGTCGAGATAGCGGCTGCGGATCGCCTCGATCGAAAGCTCTTCCACACGTGCCATGCGGTATCAGTCTCCGCGGTATTTTTCGATTGCCGACATTATCGTACCACAGCATATCGGCGGGTAAAGCGAATGCCGCGCAGCCGCGACCGCCGCGAAATGTGAGTTCAAGGACTTGCGCACTTTCCGGAAATTGTTCGCGCGCCGCTGCCGCTCACGGGTTGGAGAGTGGAGGTGCACGAGCTCTACGAGTGTAATTCAGTCGTTAGCGCATCATTCCCACAGCCGTTCCGGCAGCGGAAGCCCGGCAAGATCCGCAGGTGTGAGCGCCCCGTCGGCCTGGATCCCCATGCGGTCCAGCACCGCAGCCAGTTGTCTGCAGTGCTGAGCGGAATGCCACGTGACGCGCTCGAATACCCTGTGAGCGATCGTATCGCCGTAATAGGTCTTGAGCATGCGCGAAAGGGTACGGTCTTCAAGTCCAGTCCACCATGCTTCGTATCGCTTCCAGACGCTCGCGCCATAACGCGCGATATCGTCGCCGGTCTGCATCGACTCGGGAGGTTCATTGTCAGCGATCTTCGCCGAATATTCCGCGCCATTCCACGTTTCCAGAAAGGATTCGCCGATCCGAAACACGTGGTAACACAGCGTCCTGATCACGCGTTCCCGATGCGGGATGACGCGCTCGCGCAGGCGTTCGGTGGGAAATTGCCGCGCGTAACGCTGCCCCGCGGCAAACACCATTTCGTACTTCTTGTAGAGCTGCTCGGGCGACAGCCTGTCAGCACCGGGCATGGGCAGACCGGCAAACTTCGCAAACGGATCGAGCATCTGACCGAATGCGTATTGGTCTCCCTTCGCGAGCACGGGCACCTTGCGCAGCCCGTACTTGCTGAGCAGAAGTTCGCGGCCGCCGTCATCGTTGAGAATGTCGATCACGACCATGTCAACACCGTTTTTCGAAAGAAACTCTTTCGTTCGGAGGCAGCTACTTCATCCCGGCTGGGTGAAGTACATGTATTTGTCAGAGGCGATTTCCATTTTTAACTCTCCTTAGAGACCAGTAGCGCGCACGGATAAGTCTAACTCAATTTTACTCGCCGTGGCTTCGATGCATATCAGGCCGCGAATATATTGCGATCAGTCGGCGCGCGCGCCGCTCGCTTTCACCACTTTCGACCATTTGGCGATATCGGCACGGATGACTGCGTCGAACTCTTCGGGCGTATTGCCCGAGATTTCCACGCTCTGCGCGGCGAAACTCTCCCTGATGTCAGGCGCAGCCAGCGATTTGACCATTGCCGCGTGCAAGCGCTCGACAATTGCGCGCGGAGTACCCGCCGGCACGAGCATTCCATACCACGAGTTCGACTCGGTGCCGCGCACGCCCGATTCGGCCACCGTCGGCAGCTCCGGGAACGTCGCGACGCGCTTCGCGCTTGCCACCGCGACGGCGCGCAGGCGGCCTGCTTTGACGAGCGGAGTCGCGACGACCATGGTGGTGATGGTCAACTGAGTCTCGCCGCTCATCAGCGAAACCATCGCAGGCTGTGCGCCCTTGTATGGCACGTGCGTCAGTTTGATTCCGGCGTTCACGTTGAGCAGCTCGGCCGCCAGATGCAGCGGCGTGCCGTTGCCCGGAGACGAGTAGTTGATTTCTCCCGGCCGCGCCCTGGCGAGCCGGATAAGCTCCGGCACGGTTCTAACCGGCAGAGAAGGGTTGACCAGGATAATGTGCGGCACCCCGCCGATCATCGATACCGGTGCGAAATCCTTGACGGTATCAAACGGCAGCTTGTCGAACAGCGCAGCGTTGCTCGCGTGGTTTGCGTACGCCATCAGCACGGTATATCCGTCGGGCGCGCTCTTGGCAACGTAATCCGCGCCGATGTTGCCGCTCGCGCCGACCCGATTGTCAATGATCATCTGCTGGCCGAGCGCCTCGGTGAGCTTGGGCGCGATGATGCGTGTCACGGTATCGATGCCGCCGCCCGCCGGAAACGCGACGACCAATCGCAGCGGTTTGACCGGATAAGCCTGCGCCCACGCGCCCGGTGCCGCAGCCGCGCCCGCGATCAGCACTGTCAGCGCAATGACTTTCTTCGCACTCCGGGGCGAGCGTAGCAAGGGGGGCGGAGCCGACCGAGGATGAGGGAAATGCAGATCCGGCGCCCCGCGACGTACGACCGAACGTCGCGACGCAGTCAAGACATCGCAAAGATCTTTCATACGTTCTCCGTGATTTACCACGGGCGTTTATATCATGTACGCGGCGAATCTGCGCGCGCCTGCCGGTCGCGACTGAAAATAATAGAGATCTAATCGAATACGCAAGCAGGCATCTACTGCGCATCGACCAGCCGGAATACGATAGGCACCCGCACCCAGTCCTCGACAGGTTCTGCGGCCTTGCGCGCGGGCACGAACCTCCACTCCCTGACCCCTTCGAGCGCGGCATTATCAAGCAACGGGAATCCGCTGGATTTGTCGAGTTCCACGCGTGCCGCCCGCCCTTCGCGCGTGACCAGCACTCGCAACAGGACGG
>DASYSI010000517.1:0-4096 GCA_036003485.1 Burkholderiales bacterium
TGACGCAGACCAGTGTTTATCCACGCGAGATTGTGAAGCGCGCGCTGCATCACAATGCGGGTGCGGTGCTATTCGCGCATAATCATCCATCAGGCGTCGCCGAGCCGAGTCATGCCGATGAGACGCTAACCCAGGCATTAAAACAAGCGTTGGCTCTCATCGACGTGCGGGTGCTCGATCATTTCATTATCGCCGGCAGCGGCGTATTGTCGTTTGCCGAGCGCGGGTTGATCTAGGCGCTGCTTGGTTGGGCAAAAGCCAGAATTAGTGTAAAATCGCGCCTTTTCCGAATTCTGGAGTTGCATCATGGCGCGAGTATGTGAAGTGACTGGCAAGAAACCGCAGCACGGCAACCACGTTTCCCACGCCAACAACAAGACCCATCGCCGGTTTCTGCCGAACCTGCAATATCGCCGCTTCTGGGTCGAGAGCGAAAACCGCTGGGTCGGCCTGCGTGTTTCGCAACACGGCCTACGTACGATCGACAAGAAGGGCATCGAGGTCGTGATGGCGGAAATTCGCGCGCGCGGTGAAACTATCTAACGGAGGCTTTAATGCGTGAGAAGATCAAATTGGAATCAACCGCCGGAACCGGCCATTTCTACACGACGACCAAGAACAAGCGCACGACGCCCGACAAGATGGAAGTCAAGAAATTCGATCCGGTCGCGCGCAAGCACGTAATTTACAAGGAAACGAAAATCAAATAGCGAATGGGGACGAACGGCGCGCGACCTGCGCACGAGTTCGGGACTCAAACATAAGAGCCGTTTGACGACGACCATAAAAAAAGCCCGCTCAAGCGGGCTTTTTTACGGCTGAAACTTTGTTGCGGCTATGCAGGACTCATCGCGTAACAGCGCAAGCGCTTTGAGAAATCCTGCAGCGCGACGATGCCGCTTAGTTCGGCGCGATGACACCAATCTTCGAGCTGACGCACCAGTTGTTCCTTGTTGGCGGTTGAGCGTTCCCATACGCTGGCGAGCTCCTGACGCATCGAATGTATGGTATTGAGCACCTTGCTGTTACTCAACACTTCGCGCATACGCTCGTGCTCCAGCATTGAGAACTTCTGCTCGTGGCTATGCAACCAGCGCTTGACCAGCTTGCGGTCGATGCGTGTGGCATGCGCTGCCTTGAGCCGCCGCATTTCCTCGGTGCAGGTTCGCTTAAGTGAACGTGCATAGCGCGCCAGCACATCGTAACGATGCGTGATTACCGCGTGCACGGTGTCGAAATCGCACTGGATCTTCGGCGCGAGCCTGATTTTGGGCGCGATTTTCTTTACCTGCGCGAGGCCGACTATTTCCATCAGGCGGATATACATCCAGCCGATATCGAATTCCCACCATTTGTTTGACAGCCGCGCGGACGAAGCATAGGCATGATGATTGTTGTGCAGCTCTTCTCCGCCGATGATTATGCCCCACGGCACAATATTGCGGCTCGCGTCTTCGGGCTGGAAGTTGCGGTATCCCCAATAGTGCCCAACGCCGTTGATGATGCCCGCGGCAAAGAAGGGAATCCACATCATTTGTACCGCCCAGATCGTGATCCCGATGAAGCCGAACAGGGCGACGTTGATAATCATCATCAGCGCTATGCCAAGCACCGAATGTGCTGCGTAGACGTTGCGCTCGATCCAATCGGTGGGCGTGCCCTGGCCGAATTTTTCCATGGTCTCTGCGTTTTTCGCTTCTACTTTGTACAGGTCTGCGCCCTGCCACATGACTTTTTCAATGCCGAGCACCTGAGGACTGTGCGGATCTTCCTCAGTCTCGCACCGGGCGTGGTGTTTGCGATGAATTGCGGTCCACTGTTTGGTCTCCATTCCGGTTGTCATCCACAGCCAGAAACGGAAAAAATGGCTCACAATCGGGTGTAGGTCGAGCGCACGATGTGCCGAGTGTCGATGCAGGTAAATCGTGACAGCAGCAATCGTGATATGGGTGAAGACCAGCGTGACCGCGACATAACCCCACCAAGGAAGATCTAACAGGCCTGAATACATAGGTTTAAATGACTCATACGATTGAAAGAGTGGGCGCAAGTCTATCGAAATAAACCGTGCTCGGCAAAGGACTATTTTGTTCCTTATCGAACATAAACAATAGTAGGCCGTGAAATAAATTTAAAGGGCTGTTTTTAAAAGATAAAATCGTCCATTCAAGTCAGCGCAGGCGACCTCACGCCTGTCCTGCCGCGATCGCCCCCGGCGTGAGCAGCCTGACTTCCCGCTGCGGGTAAGGTATTTCGATGCCGTGCGTTTTGAATTCCCGCCAGATTCCGAAATACAGATCGGAGCGAAGGTTGGACTTGCCGTCCTTGGGGTCAGCGACCCAGACGCCGAGCTCGAGCTCGATGCCGTTGTCGGCGAATGCCGTGATCTGCACTTGCGGCGCGGGTTCCTGCTGCGCGCGCGCGTGGCGCTTCGCGACATCGAGTAACAGCCGTACGGCGAGATCGAGATCGCTGCGGTAGCTGATCTGTATCGGCAGCGGCACGCGCACCGAGGTGTCGGTATAGGTCTGGTTGATCACGGTCGACGTAATCAGCGTTTCGTTCGGAATGATCGCTTCAGTGCCGTCGAGCCCGCGCAACACGACATAGCGCGCAGTCATTTTGCTGAGCTGGCCGGTATGCTTTTCGATCGTTACAAGGTCGCCGATCGTCACCGAGCGGTCGAGCAGGATAATGAAGCCACTGATGTAGTTGCTCGCGATTTTCTGCAGTCCGAAGCCGATGCCGACCCCGATTGCGCCACCGAACACCGACAGGGCGGTCAAATCGACCCCGACCGCCGGCAGTGCCACCAGGATCGCGAACAGCACCAGTAGCGCGCGCATTACCTTGCTCAGCATCACGCGCAGCGTCATGTCCAATCCCTGCGCCGCCATCACGCGCTCTTCGAGCACGCGGCCGATCCACAGCGCGAGCAGCATCGCCGCGGCCACCCACAGCACCGCCTGTCCGATCAGCAGCAGCGAAATTCGCTGCTTGCCGAAATGGAAGCTCACGCTGTCGAAATAGTCGATGAGATCGGACGTCATGCCAAACACGTACAACACGACGCCGACCCACACCACCCATCCGAGAGTGCGTTCGAACACCGACAGCAGACTTCCGGGCGCCAGCACCAGCCGCAGCGCGTATGCGACGACGCGGATGATTACCATCGCGGTCAACAGCGGCAACGCGACGTTGACCACGCCGACGCTCTGGTAAGGTGCGAGCACCCAGCGCGCGATCAACAGCAGCGCCAGCGCGATCAGCGGGAACGCGAGACGGCGCAATCCGCCGAGCCCGATTTCCCATCGGCCGGGGCCGGCGGTCTGAAGGCGCGGGAGCAGAAGGTAGGTGAGACCGATCGCTGCGGCAACGCTCAACGCGATTGCGCCCGCCTGCCACAGCACGCGCGCGTCGTGCAGGTCTTCCCACAGATTCAACAGCAGGGGTTCGATCGGGTTCAAGTGTTTGACGCGGATGAAATGTTGCAGTCGAGTTTAGCATGTGACCCGCGTGGAAAACCTGCGGTTGCCAAACGCGTATCAGGCCCGCTCCATGACCGCGGCGAAAAAACCATCACAGCCGTGCCGGTGCGGGTAGAGCTGCAGAAATTTGCCGGTATCGAGCGCAATCTGCTGCTGTCTCAATATGTCATTTGCAGGCAGCAGCCGGAAATGCGGGTGCGCGGCGAGGAAGTCGGCAACAATGTCCTGATTTTCAGCGCGCAGGAAACTGCACGTCGCGTAAACCAATCTGCCGCCGGGTTTCACGAGCGCGGCGGCAGCGGTCAGGATCGCGCGCTGCTTGACGGCAAGCTCCGCGATGCCAGCGTCATTTTGGCGCCATTTAAGATCGGGATTGCGGCGCAGCGTGCCGAATCCGCTGCACGGCGCGTCGACCAGGACACGGTCGATCTTGCCGCCGAGCCGCTTCACGCGAATGTCGTTTTCGCTGACCAGCAGTTGCGGGTGGACGTTGGACAGACCGGAGCGCTTAAGCCGCGGTTTGAGCTTATCGAGTCTGTGTTCGGACACGTCAAACGCGTAGAGTCTGCCGAGCGACTGCATCAATGCACCGAGCATGAGCGTTT
>DASYSI010000518.1:0-4190 GCA_036003485.1 Burkholderiales bacterium
CCAGCTTCAGCGTCGTATCGAGATCGCCGGCGGTCGCGAGCCCTTCGTCCAGGCGCCGCAGCGCCGCGTTGTAATACGGCCGCACCAGGCGGTCGATGATGCGGCCGGCGAAGTCGCCGCATACCGCGACCTGGATTCCCGCCGCTTCAAAAATCTGTTTCGCGGCACCCAGCGCTGCTTCATTCGTACGCGGCTGGCGCACGAGCTCGACCAGATTCGAAGGTTCACCCTCGCCGAGATGAAAACGCGCGAAGCCGAGCACGTTGGAGCCTTCTTCGCCGCGGCTTTCGCCGGTATAGACGCCCAGGCATTCAGTGCCGAGCTCGAGAAGCACCGCGATTTTGTCTTTCCACTGCGGCAGCGACGCCGTGAGCTTGCCGACTTCCGCGCCCACCACGATTATCACTTCGGCATCCTTCTCCTCTGGCGCGGCCATGCTGCGCACAACGTGATCGGAAGGAAACGAGCGGCTGCGGCCGGTATCGATAATGTGATGGCGCATCGCCTTAGCCTCCAAACATCGCCGTGCCGGAATATTTGAAAAATCCCTGCCCGGTCTTGCGGCCAAGGTGGCCGGCGGCAATCATGCGTTTCACGAGCGGAGGACACGCCGCGCGCGGATCGTGCGTGACGCCATAGAGCGCTTCACACAGCAGCAATTGCGTGTCGAGTCCGACCAGGTCGAGCAGCTCGAGCGGCCCCAGCGGATAACCGAGCCCTGACTTGATCGCGCGGTCGATATCGGTAGGCGCAGCCACACCCGCCTCCACCAGCCGGATCGCGTCGTTGTTGAACGGCACCAGAAAGTAATTGAGTATGAATCCCGGAGTGTCCTGGGTCTTGACCGGCGTCTGTCCCATCGCTTCGCAGAAAGCCCAGGCTTTTCGGAACGACTCGTCGCTGGTCCTGATTCCGGGCGACATTTCTACGAGCTTCATCAATTGCGCCGGCAGGCAGAAATGCATGCCGACGAACTGTTCGTCGCGTCCCGATCCCGCCGCGATTTCGGTGATCGACAACGTCGACGTATTGGATGCGAACAACGCGTGTTTGGAACACACGGTGTTCAGTTCGCCGAAAAGCTCGTGCTTGACTTTCAGACTTTCAAATACCGCCTCGATCACGAGGTCGCATTGAGCCAGGTCGGCGAGCCGCGTCGTGCCTGTCAGCCCGCCCATGATTTTGTCGACCTGCTGCTGCGTGAGCTTCCTGCGCTCGACCGACTTGGCGAAGAAACCCGCGGTTTGCTTGCGCGCGCGGTCCAACGCTTCCTGGCGCGTGTCGTAAACGATGGTCTTGAAACCGGCGCGCGCGGCGACGATCGCGATGCCGGCGCCCATGGTGCCGCTGCCGGCAACGCCTACAGTCTTGATCGCTGCGCTCACCAAGACCTCTGCCCCTCACGCCTCACGCCTAACGCCTCACGCATTTGCCACTCCTCACTTCTTCACGAAACTGCGCCCAATGAACTGCCGATGAATCTGATTAGTGCCCTCCCAGATCTGGGTTATTTTCGCATCGCGCATCAAGCGCTCGACGCGGTAGTCCTTGCAGTAGCCATAACCGCCATAGAGCTGAACCGCGTCGGTCGCAATGCGCATCGCCAGATCGGACGCGCGCATCTTGAGCATCGACGCCTCGACGCCGAAATCGGCCGCGCCGGCGTCGAGCAGGCGCGCGACGTGCCACAGCCACGCCTCGCACATTGCAAGATCGGTCGCCATGTCGGCAAGCATGAATTGTATGCCCTGAAACTCGACGATCTTTCGACCCGACTGTCTGCGCTCGTTGATGTAGCCGACCGCGTCTTCAAACGCGGCGCGCGCAATGCCGAGCGCATGCGCGGCGACGCTGGGACGCGATCGGTTGAGCGACGCGAGCAGTATTTTCAATCCCTCGCCCGGGCTGCCTAGCAGGTTCGCGCGCGGCACGCGGCAGTTGTCGAATGCGAGCGCAGCGGTGCTCGACGCGCGCAGGCCCATCTTGTCTTCCTCGCGCACCACCGTGAGGCCGGGCGTTCCTTTTTCCACCACCAGCACCGAGATTGCGCTTTTGGCGTCAGCGATCGCGCTCCATTTGCCGAACAGCGTGTAAAGATCGGCGTGCGCGCCGTTGGTGATAAAAGTCTTGCCGCCGTTGACGACGATATCGTCGCCGTCGGGCCTGAACTCGGTCTTCATGCCGGTCGCGTCCGAACCCGCTGATGGCTCGGTGATGGTCAGCGACGCGAGGCCTCCGTTCAGCATCACCGGCAACCAGCGTTTTTTCTGCTCGTCGGTGCCAAAATCGATCACCGGCTTGATCGCATGAAAATTGGTCGCCCAGATCACGCCGGTCGACGCGCACGCCTTCGAGATTTCGCGTACGCATTCCAGATACGCTGCATACGACATCTGCGCGCCGCCGTTGGCCTCGGGGATGAACATTGCATTCAACCCGAGCGCGTTGATCGCGCTTACATTGTCGTGCGGAAATTCGCCGCCACGGTCGTAATGGCCTGCGCGCGGCGCGATCTGGTCGCGCGCAAGCGCGCGCACGCTCGCGACGAGCATTGCCTCTTCCTGAGGCAGCTTCAGCGTCGCGTCTAAACGGTGGAACACATTCATCCAAAAATCCCCGCCTCACGCCTCACGCCTACCTCCTTACGTTAATGTGCAATGCCCTGCGCGCCATCGATGTAGATCGTCTCGCCCGACAGAAACGCAATGTCCTCGCTGAAAATCGCCGCAACGAGCTTCGCGACGTCGCCGGTGGTGCCGGTGACGCCTGAGGGAATGCGCTTTCTGAGGTAATCGGCGAGCGGCCCGCGCGTCATCGCCTCGCGGTTGAGATCGGTTACGATGTAACCTGGAGCGACGTCGAGCACGCGGATGCCTTTGCCGGCCCATTCGACTGCGAGACAACGCGTGATCGCGCCAACCGCGGCTTTTGAGGCGCAATACGCGACGTTGCGCTTGACGCCGACCTTGTCGAAGAACGAACCGATGTTAACAATGCTGCCGCCGCCGCTTTTAATCAGATGTGGATAGGCCTCGCGGCACGCGGCGAACACCGCGGTCGCATTGGTTGCCATCACTTTCTCGTACGTCGCAGTCGGCAGCTCGTGACTCGGCCCATCAAGATGGATGCCCGCATTGTTGACGAGCCCGTGCAGCGCTCCGGTTTTTTTAGCCACCTCGGCGAAAGCCGCTTTGACGCTCGCTTCGTCGGTGACGTCGCACGCGACACCGACAAAATTAGCGTTGAAGCGGCGCGCCTCTTCCGACTCCGGGCCGCTGCCTTTACGCGTCAGGCAGCCAACGGTAAATCCGCGGCGCGCCAGTTCGAGCGCGATGGCAGCGCCGATGCCGCGGCTCGCGCCCGTCACTGCGATGACTTTGTTATCCGCGCCCATCAAAGAAAGCCGGAAATATTAACCATTGCGATGAGAACCTGGAGGAAGAGAACGATAGCAAGGAAAAAATATCACCCAAACCTTTTTTATTTGTCTTTGAACTGCGGCTTGCGCTTGGCGATAAATGCGTCCATCCCCTCATTCGCGTCACTGGTCTGGAACGCAAGCGTCGACAGGTCGGCCTCGATGCGAAGACCTGCGTGGATCGGATTGTCGTGCGCGCGCTGCACCGCCGAGCGCGCAAACGCCAACACCGGCAGACTGTAACTCGAGAATTCCCGCGCAAAAGCGATGCCCTGAGCCAGCGCGTCACCCTCGACCAGCCGGCCCACGAGGCCGATCCGGTGCGCTTCTTCGGCGTCGACCGTGCGTCCCGTCATGATCATTTCGAGCGCGCGCGTTTCGCCGACGACACGCGGCAGCCGCTGCGTGCCGCCATAGCCGGGGATTAGCCCAAGCTTGATCTCGGGCAGTCCCATCTTCGCGTTGCGGGTTGCGATGCGGAAGGTGCATGCGAGCGCGAGCTCGAGCCCGCCGCCGAATGCATAGCCATTGATGATTGCAACCGACGGCATCGGCAGCCGGTCGAGCTTGGCGAAAGTCGCCTGTCCGATCTCGGCGCTCTGCCTCTGCGCTGCCAGCGAACGCCCGATCAATTCCTTGATGTCGGCGCCCGCGCAAAACGCCTTGGTCCCGGCGCCCGTGATCAGCAGCGCGCGCGCATCGCTCGCTGCGACCTCGTCAATCACGCGTCCCAGGTCGCGAATCAGTGCGAACGACAGCGCATTGAGCGCAT
>DASYSI010000519.1:0-13076 GCA_036003485.1 Burkholderiales bacterium
TGAGCAAGGCCGCGCTGGTTTCGATTGCGAGAGGGTTGGCGGAGTTGACGAAGGGCACGGGCGTCACCGTCAACAGCGTGCTGGCCGGGGCGACGTGGAGCGAAGGCGTCGAGGTTTTTATAACCAAAATGGCGCAGAGCCAGGGCGTCGCGGTTGAGACCATGAAGACCGATTACTTTCGCGGGGAAGCGCACAATTCCCTACTACAGCGTTTCGCTACCGCCAAAGAGATCGCCGATCAGGTGGTGTTCCTGTGTTCGGCCAACGCCTCGGCCATCAACGGCGCGGCGCAGCGCGTCGAGGGCGGCATCATCCGCTCGATGCTGTAGCGGTAAAAGAAAATATACCTGACCCATGGCACTCATACCGGTTGCCGAGCTCACCGTGCTGGCAGCCGCTGCACTGCGAGCGAGCGGCGCATCCGCAAGCATGGCGCGCGTGACCGCGAAATACCTAGTAGCTGCTGAAGCGCAGGGGCTTGCCACGCACGGCGTCATGCGCGTGCCTTCGTACTGCGGTCATCTTGCCTCAGGACGCGCGAACGGCGCTGCGGTGCCGAAAATCATCAACGAGAAGCCGGCTGCGTGCCTGATCGACGCGGGCAACGGACTCGGTTTCGAAACCTGCGAATATGCGGTTGAGCAGGCAATAGCGCGCGCGCGCAACCAGGGAATCGCCTTTGCCGGCGTCACCAACAGCCATCATTGCGGCGCGCTCGGCATCCTGCTCGAACCGGTCGCGGCAGCTGGCATGGTCGGGCTCGCGTTCAGCAACGCATCCGCCGCCATCATGGCTTGGGGCGGCAAGCGCCCGCTTTTCGGCACCAATCCGGTCGCGGCGATTTTCCCGCGGAAGCAGCGGCGCGCGGACTCGTTACCGGCGGAGCCGGCCGTTCGCGGGCAGCGCGCCCAAACCCTCGCTTCCACTTCGGATGGCTTCGTGAATGAGCAATGGCGAGGGTCACCGCTCGTGATTGATCTCTCGCTGACGCAGGTCACGCGCGGCCAGATCATGCTGCTCGCTAAAGAAGGCAAGCCGATACCCGAAGGCTGGGGCATGGATAAGGATGGCCATCCGACCACCGACCCGCAGAAGATCCTCGTCGGCGGCAGCCTTTACGCGGTCGGCGGGCTCAAGGGCACGATGCTCGCACTCGCGGTCGAGCTCTTGTGTTGCGCGCTGGCGGGTGCTGCGCTGTCGCACGAAGTCGCATCGATGCACACTGCCGACGGCCCGCCGCTGCGGCTCGGCCAGGCGTTTCTCGCGATCGATCCGGCCGCGCTTGCCGGACGCGACGTTTATTTCGAGCGTGTGGAAACGCTGGTGGCGGCGATGCTCGAAGACGAAGGAGTACGGCTCCCGGGCGATCGCCGCCACGCGTTAGTTGCTAAAGCGTTGCAAAGCGGAATCGAAATTCCGGACGATCTTGAGCGGCAGCTGCGCGAGCTGGCGTATCGGTAAGCGTTAACCCTTCAGCGGCATGAAGACTGTTTACGGCCGCGTTACCGATACCAGTTGTAGCGAAGCAGTCTCAACGCGCTCAGTTTCAATAGCCGTCAATTTGCCATTCGCGAAAAGCAGATGTTTTTCGCCTTCTGCGGGTGAAACGTATACCCACTGTTCGTGCCAGACGCGATTCGCCTTGTTGCGCGTTATTTTCTTGGGCCGTCCCCAACTCGGGAGGTTAAGAACTTCATCGTCCGACATGCCGAGGCTTAGCGTCGTTCGTCCCACCGGCAGTATCGGGCGCGCTTCGCGTCCCGAAAGCAACAGGCTCGCGCCGTTATCGTTCAGGCGCACGGATTGAGTGGCAACCGCGACGCGCGTCTGACTGCGCCCTTCGGCACACGGCGAATCCTGATAGACAATCGCGTCCGCATTCGTGCACTTATAGATATCGGCCTCGCAGGCAAGCGGAAAAGCGAACCAGACAATACTGATCAAGGCAAACCGTTTCATGTCCACCTCCAAAACCGGTTATGCATAGATTGCCGTTTTTGTCCGGCCGGCACCGTCAGCGTGATCTGAATCACCCGTAGGAGCTCTGCGCTCTGCCGTGAAGGCCAAAGCTGAAGCGACGCTCTTTCCCGCCGCCTCTCAGTGGCACCAGTAAGGCATTGAATTGCGTTGATCCCGCGCCGGGCGTAACGTATGTACGCACAAGAACAACGCGAATCCAATCCAGGGAGAAAAACTATGATTACCAGACGCGATTTCATGGTTGCCGCAGTTGCCGCCGGCACGCTCACCAACACCCATTTCGGTTTTGCCAAGGCCTCGCAGCCCGCAACGCCGGTAAACTTCGACGTGCCTGCCGGGGCGTGCGATTGCCATACGCACATTCATGGCGATCCCGAGAAATTTCCGTGGTTCACAGGCCGCGTCTATACGCCTGAGATGGCACTGCCCGAAGAGATGGCGGCGCTACACAAGGCGCTGCACATCCAGCGCGTGGTCATCGTTACGCCGAGCGTCTACGGCACCGACAATACGGCCACGCTCTACGGCATGAAGGCGCGCGGCGCCGATGCCCGCGGCGTCGCCGTGATCGACAACAAGACGACAGAAAACGAGCTTGACTCGATGGGCCGACTCGGAATGTGTGGCATCCGGCTAAATCTTTCGACCGGAGGCACCAACGATCCGAGCGTCGGCCGCCAGCGGTTGCAGACGGCCGTCGAACGCATGAAGAGCCGCAACTGGCACGTCCAACTGAACACAAGCCTGGCGATGATTTCCGCGATGAAGGACATCATCGCCGCTTCGCCTGTGCCGGTCGTGTTCGACCATTTCGGCGGCGCGAATGAAGAGCTTGGCGTGCAGCAGCCCGGCTTTGCCGAGATGGTGGAACTCGTGCGATCGGGCAAGGCCTACGTCAAGATCTCGGTCACCGCAGGCCCGCGCAAGAACTACGCCTATTTCGCGCCGCTCGCGCAGATGCTGATCGCAGCCAACGTCGATCGCATCATCTGGGGTACGAACTGGCCGCATCCGAATTCGGTGGGCGGAAGCACGACGCGCGTCTCGCCGTTGTTCCAGGTCGACGATGGTCTCGTGTTGAACCTGCTGCCCGAGTGGGCGCCTGACGCCGCGGTTCGCAAAAAAATCCTGGTGGATAATCCGGCGCGGCTTTACGGCTTTTGAGCGAGGACGCGCAGTCGAAAGGGTGCCCTTCTAAATCGCGTCGCACACCGCTGACGTAACGATCTCCGTAGTCGCTTCACCGCCGAGATCGGGCGTGTGTATCTTTTTCGCGGTGACGGTCTCGATCGCCTTCATCAGCCTCAACGATGCTTCTTTCTCACCGAGGTGATCGAGCATCATCGATGCGGTCCAGAATGTTGCGATCGGATTGGCAATGCCTTTGCCGGTGATATCGAAAGCCGAGCCGTGAATCGGCTCGAACATCGACGGGTACTTGCGCTCGGGGTTCAGATTTGCGGTTGGCGCGATGCCGAGGCTGCCGGAGAGTGCCGCGGCAAGATCCGACAAAATGTCGGCGTGCAGGTTGGTGGCGACCATGACGTCGAGGCTCCGCGGTTTTAACACCATTAGCGTCGTCATTGCATCGACCAGGATGCGCTGCGTCTCGACCTCGGGATATCCGCGTGCGACCTCATAAAAAATCTCATCCCACATCACCATGCCGTGGCGTTGCGCGTTGGACTTGGTGACGAGAGTCAGATGTCTGCGCGGGCGTTTTTTCGCGAGCTCGAATGCATACCGGTGAATGCGGGCTACGCCGTTGCGAGTGAATACGGAGGTCTCAGTGGCCAGCTCTTCGGGGAGCCCTTTGTGCACGCGGCCGCCGCTGCCCGAATATTCGCCCTCCGAGTTCTCGCGGATAACGACCCAGTCGATGCCTTCGCCCCCGACGAGTGGGCTTCTGACTCCGGGCAGCACGCGCGCGGGCCGCACGTTCGCATACTGGTCGAAGCCCTGGCAGATCGGCAGCCGCAGGCCCCACAGCGAGACATGGTCGGGCACGTCGGGCGCGCCGACCGCGCCGAAGAAAATCGCATCGAACTTCTTGAGCTGGTCGAGCCCGCCTTCGGGAATGTAGTAGCCGTGCTTTTTGTAGTACTCGCTGCTCCACGGAAAATGCTCGACACGGAGCTTGAATCCACCGTCGCGGCCGGCGAGTACTGTGAGCGCTTCCAGCCCGGCGGCAATGACTTCGGTGCCGATGCCATCGCCGGGGATCGCGGCAATTTTATATTCACGCATGCGCGCTCGCAATCAAGATGGAAAGTGAAGGGCGAAGCGTAACGGCTGCGCGCGAGTTTGTCATCCCGTGCTTTATCTTCGGCTGCGCAGCGGCGCGATCACAAGCGGGTTCTGCGTGAGGCTGCTAAAGCGGCTAAAATTCGGGTTTGAGATTCTCGATCATGCCGCGGTCCGCCAATTGAAAATCCTTGCGCTCGATACCTCGACCGAGTTGTGCTCCGCCGCGCTATGGCTCGACGGCGAGCTGGACGCGCGCGAAATCGTCGCCGGCCAGCGCCATTCCGAGCTGCTGCTGCCGATGATAGACGCGCTCCTGCTGACGCATCGGTTGAAAGTGGCCGATCTCGACGGCGTTGCATTCGGTGCAGGTCCCGGATCGTTTACCGGATTGCGCATTGCGTGCGGTGTGGCGCAGGGGATTGCGTTTGGCGCCGGAGTACCCGTAGTGGGAATCGGCACCCTGCTTGCACTCGCGGAGCTGTCGCACGCGCCGCGCGCGGTGTGCTGCCTCGATGCGCGCATGGGTGAAATCTATCACGCCGCCTATGAATACCGCGACGGCTGGCACGCGGTCCACGCGCCCAGCCTGTGCATGCCCGGCGCGGCGCCGGAGCTGCCGCAAGGCTCGTGGACAGGGTGCGGCAACGGCTTTGCTGTCTATCGCGAGGCGCTCGAGCGGCGTTATGCCGGCAGGTTGGCCGGCGTTCGCGCCGATCTGGCGCCGCACGCGCGCGAGGTTGCGGTGCTCGCGGCGATTGAATTCCAAAGCGGCAATTCAATCGCGGCCGAGCACGCGGCGCCGCTGTACGTGCGCAATAAGATTGCCCTTCGGGTGGACGAGCGCGGCAAGACCATGCCGCGGGTAGACGAACGCGGCAAGAGCACGCCGCGGGTAGACGAACGCGGCAAGAGCACGCCGCGAGTAGGCAAACGATGAGCGCGCTACTCGACAATCTGCCGCGCTACCGCTGCATGACTATCGATGATCTCGATAGCGTGATCGCAATCGAGAGCGAAATTTATCCGCATCCATGGACGCGCGGCAATTTCGGCGATTCGCTCAGCGCCGGCTACCATTGTTGGATCATGGAGCTCGGCGGCGCGATCGTCGGCTATGGGGTCATGATGATCGCAGCCGGCGAAGCGCATCTGCTTAATCTGAGCATCGCCGCCGAATCGCAGCGCCGCGGCCTCGGGCGCGAGCTGCTCAATTCTCTGATCCAGCTTGCGCGTGACTACTTCGTGCGCAAGATCTATCTCGAAGTGCGCCCGTCGAATCTTGCCGGGCGCAGGCTTTACGCGGGCGCCGGCTTTGCCGAGATCGCGACGCGCAACGGTTATTATCCGGCGCAGCGTGGACGCGAGGACGCGGTGATCATGGAGCTCGTCCTCGCATGACAACACGGCGCCAAGAGATAATGAAGGAGCTCGGCCTGTGGCCGAACTGGCGTTTGCGCGAATCGATTGCGGCCGGCACCACGGTCGAAGCTACGCTTTCACCGGATGCGCGCGCAGCGCCTGCAATCAATCCTGTCGCGGAAGGGTCGCATGCGCCGCGGAGCAGCGCGGGAAGTATCAGGGATGCAACGCCGGCGCTGCCGCTCGATGCGCGCGCTGCCGCGATCACGCAGATGGAGTGGCCGCAATTAAAAGAAAGCGTTGCCGCCTGCATCGCGTGTCCCTTGCACAAGGGGCGCAATAAAACCGTGTTCGGGGTCGGCGATGAGCGCGCCGAGTGGCTGTTTGTCGGCGAGGGCCCGGGTGCCGACGAAGACGCGAAAGGCGAACCGTTCGTCGGGCAGGCCGGCAAGCTTCTCGACAACATGCTCGCTGCGATCAGTTTGAAGCGCGGCCGCAACGTCTATATTGCGAATATCGTGAAATGCAGACCTCCCGGCAATCGCAATCCGGAGCCGGCTGAGGCCGGGCGATGCGAGCCGTACCTGCACCGCCAGATCGCATTGATCAAGCCCAGACTGATCATCGCACTCGGCAAGGTCGCGGCGGTTAATCTGTTGCGGCGTGACGCATCGATCGCCAGCCTGCGCGGTAAAGTGCACGAATATCGAAACATACCGCTCATCATCACCTATCATCCGGCCTATCTTTTGCGCAGCTTGCCCGACAAAGCCAAGGCGTGGGAAGACTTGTGTTTTGCCGTGGAGACAATGAAGGCCTTGCAAAGCACTAGACCCATCCCCATTTAAGCGCTGCTGATCACTCCGAGGAGAGAGAACCATGAAGCGAATTTTTGCCGTGCTGATGTTATGTACTGCAGCTCTGGGGCTGGGTGGCTGCGGCTACAACACGCTGCAATCGTCCGATGAGCAGATCAAAGCAAGCTGGGCCGAGGTCGTGAACCAGTATCAGCGCCGCGCTGACCTGGTTCCCAATCTCGTCAATACCGTGAAAGGCTTTGCGCAGCAGGAGAAAGATGTCCTGCTCGGCGTGACCAACGCGCGCGCCAAAGTCGGCAGCATCCAGGCGACTCCGGAGCTCGTCAACGATCCGGCGGCATTTCAGAAATTCGTTGCGGCGCAGGGCGAGCTCACTTCCGCGTTGTCGCGGCTGCTCGTGGTTGCGGAGAACTATCCGCAGTTGAAGTCCGACGCCAATTTTCGTGACTTGCAGGCGCAGCTGGAAGGCACCGAGAATCGTATCGCGGTCGCGCGCAACCGCTATATCAAAGCGGTGCAGGAATACAATGTGACGGTACGCTCGTTTCCGATGAACCTGACGGCGATGATGTTCGGCTTCAAGCAAAAACCGCAGTTTACCGTCGAGAACGAGAAGGAAATCTCGTCCGCGCCGAAAGTCGATTTCGGCACCACACCCGCGCCGGCGACGCCGAAGGCGCCCATTCCGCCGAGCCCGCCCAGCGAACCCGCCAAGTAAACCCGCCGACATCGAACACTGCATGAAACACGGCTTGCAATGGCAATGCTGGCCGCGAGTCGTGCTGGCGCTTTGCGTACTGCCCGCGCTGCTTGCGGCGTGTCTGGCGCTTGCCGATGTGGCGGTGCCGCCGCTCAAAGCGCGCGTCACCGATCTGACGGCGACGCTATCGGCGCAGCAACAGGCAGCGCTCGAACAGACGCTCGCCGCGTTCGAAGCGCGCAAAGGAAGCCAGATCGCGGTGCTCATCGTGCCGACGACGCAGCCGGAAACCGTAGAGCAGTATGGGCTGCGAGTCGAGGAAACGTGGAAACTCGGCCGCAAGGGCGTCGACGATAGTGCGCTGCTGTTGATCGCAAAAGACGACCGCAAACTGCGCATCGAAGTCGGCTATGGACTGGAAGGCGCGCTCAACGACGCCACCGCCAAGCGCATCATTGCGGAAGACATCACGCCACGCTTCAAGCAGGGCGATTTCTACGGCGGCATCAGCGCCGGTGTCGAACGCATGATCAAAGTCATCGACGGCGAGCCGCTGCCGCCTCCCAAGCCGCGCGCGCAATCGAGTGGCGGGGGTTTCGATTTCAGTTCGCTGCTGTTCATTGGATTCATCCTGGTGTTTGTGGTCGGCGGCGTATTGCGTGCGATCTTCGGGCGATTTGCTGGCGCCGGCATCATCGGCGCGATCGCGGGTTTCATCGCGTGGACCCTTGGCGGCGCGTTGTTGATCGGCATCATCGTTGCGATCATTGCATTCATTATTTCGCTGTTTGGCGGCACGCGCGGCGGCGGTTTTGCTCCTGGCGGTGGATTCGGCGGATACGGCGGCGGCGGTGGATTCAGTGGCGGCGGAGGATTCAGCGGCGGTGGCGGCAGCTCGGGCGGCGGCGGTGCGAGCGGGAGCTGGTGACTTGAACTGGAAACGCACCGCCAAACATCTCCTCGCGCCGCATTGGATTGTCGCGCGCGCGTTCCCGCGCGCGACGCTTGAAAGCATTGAGGCTGCGATTCGCGCCTCGGAAACAACACACGACGGCGAACTGCGCTTCGTGCTCGAAGCGGGCTTGCATCCGCTTGCGCTGCTGCGCGGGCAGAGCTCAAGACACCGCGCGCACGAAGTATTTTCGAGCCTAAGGGTGTGGGACACCGAGCACAACAGCGGTGTATTGATTTACGTGCAGCTCGTCGACCGTCGCATCGAAATCGTCGCCGATCGAGGCATCAGCGCTCAAGTTCCGCAGCTCGAGTGGGACGCGATCTGCCGCCGTATGGAGCATGCTTACCGCAATCGCGACTTCGAAGCGGGATCGCTGGCGGGCATCCGGGACGTGACGGCGCTGCTGGCGGCACATTTTCCGCCGCGCGGCGCCAATCCCAACGAATTGCCCGACACGCCTGTCGTGCTATAGCGTCAGCAGTCAGCGCAACAGCACGGCTTTGCTGCGAATTTTCAGACTGATAGCTGAAGCAGAAGGCTTTCGCATCGTCATTCCCTTATCGCTGTGCTTCTCTTAGAATGTACACATTGACCGCTCAATTGTCGGGCGGACGCAGTATCCAATTGAGGATAGTGGAATGAAAACGGCAGTAAACCGAGTGCGCGGCATCGAGCGCGATATTATCCAGATTCCGCTCGCAAGCGACGTCGCGCCGTATTACGAACCGCAGGGCAGCGAGATCGCGATTTTCGAAGCGGCGTACCGCAAGCGCTTGCCGGTGATGCTGAAAGGCCCGACGGGCTGCGGCAAGACGCGTTTTCTCGAGCACATGGCGTATCAATTGAAACGCCCGCTTGTCACCGTGTCGTGCCATGAAGACCTGACGAGCTCGGATTTGGTCGGCCGTTTTCTGCTCGAGGGCGCGCAGACGGTGTGGCAGGACGGGCCGCTCACGCGCGCGGTAAAAGCCGGCGCGATCTGCTACCTCGACGAAATCGTCGAGGCGCGCACCGATTCGACGGTCGTGATTCACTCGCTGACCGACCATCGGCGCAAGCTGACAATCGAAAAAAAAGGCCAGGAAATCGAGGCGCATGAAGACTTCCTGCTGGTGATTTCATACAACCCGGGCTACCAGACGGTCTTGAAAGACCTGAAACCGTCGACCAAGCAGCGCTTTGTCGCGATCAACTTCGATTTTCCGCAGGAAGACGTCGAACGTAAGATTATTTTCAATGAAGTGCCGGGAGTGACTCCGGAACTTGCCGCCAAGCTGGTCGCAACGGGACGCAAGGCGCGGCTGCTCAAGGACCACGGTCTTGAGGAAGCAACCTCGACCCGCGCGCTCGTGTATGCCGCGAACATGATGAATGCCGGCCTCGATCCGGTGAATGCGTGCCAGGTCGCGATGGTGAATCCGCTGACCGACGACATCGAACTGGCGGAAGCATTAATGGAAATCGTCAAAGCGCACTTCGCTGAATGAGCGCAGCAGTTCAGGACTCGTTGCGGCGGTTGAGCGAAACGAGCTTCGTCGCGCATCGCGAAGTCCTCGATGCGCTGCCCGCGCTGCGGCACCATAGCGATGAGACCATCGTGCGCTGGCTCGACGCCGCGCTCCGGCTCACCGCGTATGACCGCGATGCCGGAAGAACCTTCATCCGCGGCAGCCGCGAAGCTGAAAAAGTTTCCGAGACGATATTGCCGTGGACGGAGCAGGCGCTTAGATTCGTGCAATGGCCTGCATCGGCGCCCGCGATCGAGGGTTTCATGAAAAACCTCCCGCGTGCATTCGGCGCTCTCGGCCATGCCGGCGAGCGCCGCTGGGCCGAAATCGGTTTTGTCTGGTGCGGCCGGCACACCGAAAGCGCACGCGCTTATTTCGCGACGCCGGTGCTCGACCTCGCGTGCCGCCAAGGCATTACCGGCGTTGAGCAGCTGTGCGAGCCGATGGAAGAATTGTTCGAGTCGCGCAAGCTCATGCTCGCGACTTATCTTGCCGGCGCGATTCGTGTGCGCAACCTGCTCGGCGCACAGGCGGTACTGCCGTGGGCGTCGCGCGGCGCCGACATCCTTCAGGCCGCGCGCGCGCGCGGCGAGGCTTATTTTCGCCTCGAAAGTGAAGAAAGCCTCTCGGTATTGCTCGATCATCTGCCCGGTTTTCGCATGGGCGAGCGCAACCGGTTGCTCGCGTTGCTGCTCGAAGTCTGGTACGAGCGGCAGTTCGACCTGAAGGAAAGCGCATGGTCGCCCGAAAAAGGCCGGCCGTTCGTGGAAACCGACGGCCGCAGCGTGTTCATACCCGCGGTGATGCCGGATCGTGACGAAGCGATTCTTGCGGTGCTCCATGCTGCGGGGCGTCTCGTTTTCGGAAGCTTCGATCGTAGCGCGCTGCAGGCGCTGTTTCGCGACGCCGGCGTTGAGCTGCCGGCGGCGGGTCCGATTGCGTGGGCACCCTTGTTCGAGCGCTATGGCGACGACCTTTTGCGTTTTCAGCTTCTGTTCGATCTGTGCGAAGACTTGCGTATCGACAGCCGCGTCCAGAGCGTGGTGCCGAACTACCTGAGCCGGCTGCTCGCAACCGGCCTCGAGCATCGCGTGCGTCCGCCGGAGGCACTGCCCTACTATGATGCCGCGCTCGCGACGGTGCGCGGCGCGCTAGCCATTGTGCACGGGGAGGCGGCCGCCATCGAGCCGCGCCTGTGCCGGCTGCTCGAGTCAGATGCGACGATTGCCGATGCCTTTCGCATCGCCAACGAGCTGTATCGCGACACCGATTTGCCCGCGCTCACCGATGTGGAGATTTTTCGCAGCGCGTATCTGCCGGGGCGCGCACCGAATGCCGCGCGCTCGGCACACGCACAGACGCGGGACGAGCAGGAGCAGCAAACCCAGGCTGGCGCCGAGGGTGAGAGCAAGGAGGGAGATGACGACCAGCAGCAGAACGAGCAACAAAACGCCGACACCGGCGGCCAGCAAAGCGGCGAGCGTGAAAAATTGGCGGCGGCCGAAGGCAAGAGCGCCGGCTCGAGCAGGCAGTCGCTGCAGCGCACTCCGACGCCGGATGGCGGCGGCCAAGGAGGCGATAAAGGCAAACCCTATCCCGAATGGGACTATCGTGAAGGACGCTACAAGCGCAATTGGAGCTGGGTGCAGGAGAAACCGCTCGGCGAATCGAATCTCGCTGAAGCAAACCGCCTGACTTCGCAATACGCAATGGCGTTGAAGCGCCTCAAAAAAGCGATCCAGGCGCAGAAACCGACGCGGCTCGCGCCCAAGGTACGCCAGTTCGACGGGGATGACATCGACTTGAATGCCGTGGTCGAGTACGTCGCCGAGCAACGCGCGGGGATGTCGCCGCAGGCGGCAATCTACCGGCGCCGGGAGAACAAGCAGCGCGACGTGTCAGTGACGTTACTCGCGGACATGTCGACTTCGATCATGCAGCATCTGCCCGAAGGCGGCGGGCGGCTGGTCGATCGCGTGCGCGCCGGCGTGCTGTTGTTTGCAGAAAGCATGGAAGAAGTCGGAGATGCGTACTCGATCGCCGGTTTCTGCTCCAAGTACCGTGACAACGTGACCTATTACACGATCAAGGATTTCGACCAGCCGTTTACCACGCAGATCAAAAGCGTGATCGGCGGCATGTCGGGGCGTCTTGCCACGCGCATGGGGGCTGCAATCCGCCATGCGACGGCGCGATTCGCGGACGTCGAGAGCCGGCGCCGCCTGCTGCTGATCCTGTCGGATGGAAGGCCCGAGGATTACGACGACGGCGGCGACCGGCGTTATCTGCACGAAGATACGCGCATGGCGGTGAAGGAAGCGGTCACGCGCGGCGTGCATCCGTTCTGCATCACGGTCGACACCATGGCCAACCAGTACTTGCCACAGATTTTCGGCCAGGGGCATTACCTCGTGCTCGACCACATCAACAGTCTGCCCAAGAAACTGCCCGAAATTTACCTGCGTTTAAGACGCTAGACGTAACGCGGCGTGCCGCGTTTGAATGCCGCCGATTCCCATTGCCAATCAATGGCTGGTGTCGGCGGGAATCTGCGGCAAAGGTCCGCTGCGCATATTAAGGTGGTGACGTTCACGCACGATCGCCATGGTGACCGCCACGAACACGCCGAAAAGCGTGATCACGGTGTAGATGGAGAGCTCGATCTTGATTAGCACTGCATAGACTCCGAGCATCATCAGGATGCTCAGATTCTCGTTGAAATTCTGCACCGCGATCGAATGGCCGGCACCCATCAGTATATGGCCGCGGTGCTGCAGCAGCGCATTCATCGGCACTACAAAAAAACCGGCGAGAGCTCCAACCAGCGTCAACATCACCATGGCGAGATAAACATTGCGGACAAAGATCATGCCGATCACGACGATGCCCATCGCGATGCCGACCGGCAGCACATTGACCGCACGGTGCAGCGGTATGGTCTTGGCCGCAATCACGGCGCCGGCGGCGATGCCGATCGCGGTAACTCCCTGCAGCAGCGTCGATTGCGACAACGTGTAGCCGAGCGCGATTTGGCCCCATTTGAGCACGATGAACTGCAGGGTCGCGCCCGCGCCCCAGAACAGCGTCGTGGTCGCGAGCGAAATCTGGCCGAGTTTGTCGGACCATAGCAGTCGCAGACAGCGCGCGAAATCCGTGACGAGATAAAGGGGGTTTTTGTGCTCGGGCTTGTGGTCGATGCCGGTATTGGGGATGTAGAGGTTGAAGACCGCCGCCAGGATGTAAAACACGATGATCAGCACGACTGCGACTTCGGGCGCGGTGTTGATGCCGGTGTCGATGTAGGGAATGTCGATCGACAGCAGCTTGACCGAGATCTTCTCGCTCACGAGCAGCCCCCCGAGCAGCGTGCCGATGATGATCGAGCTGACGGTAAGTCCCTCCATCCAGCCGTTCGCGATCACCAGTTTTGGATGCGGCAGATACTCGGTAAGGATGCCGTATTTGGCCGGCGAGTAGGCGGCGGCGCCGAGCCCGACGATGCCATACGC
>DASYSI010000520.1:0-2371 GCA_036003485.1 Burkholderiales bacterium
GCGGTCAAGGCCAAGCGCAGAATAACGCCGGCTGGCGAATGGCTGCTCGATAACTTTTATCTGATCGAAGAGCAGATGCGCACCGCCAGGCGCCACTTGCCGAAAGACTATAGCCGCGAGCTGCCGCGCCTTGCTCACGGCCCTTCGGCCGGATTTCCGCGCGTCTACGATATCGCGCTGGAAGCCATCTCGCACGGCGACGGCCGAGTGGACTCCGAAAGTCTCTACCGTTTCGTGGCGGCCTATCAAAAGACCACCGCACTCAAGCTGGGCGAACTGTGGGCGATTCCCATCATGCTGCGCCTGGCGCTGATCGAGAATCTCCGCCGCATCAGCGCGGGAATCGCCGCAACCACGATCGACCGCAACCGCGCCGACACCTGGGCGGACCAGATGATGGAGGTCGCCGAAAAAGACCCGAAGAGTCTGATACTGGTGATTGCAGACATGGCGCGCTCGAGTCCACCGATGGTGAGTTCGTTTGTCGCCGAGCTGGCGCGCCGCTTGCAAGGCCAGAGCCCCGAGCTGGCGTTACCGCTGACCTGGATCGAGCAGCGGCTGTCCGACGCCGGCTCGTCCATCGAACAAATGGTACAGATGGAAACCCAGAGCCAGGCCTCCGGACAGGTCTCGATCAGCAACAGCATCGGCAGTCTGCGCTTTCTGGGGGCGATGGACTGGCGCAAATTCGTCGAGACGATGAGTGTGGTCGACCAGAAGCTGCGCGAGGATCCGCACGGCGTGTACGGCGACATGAATTTTGCCACCCGTGATCTTTACCGGCACGCCGTCGAGAAAATTGCGAAAGCGAGCCGCCTGTCCGAAGGCGATATCGCGCGCAAAGCAATTCAATTGGCGCACGAAGGCGCCGCCAGCGCGCTCAGCCATGACGCAACGGAGGGCGCCGAGCGCGCGGCTCACGTCGGCTTCTACCTGATCGACAAGGGGCGGCCGCAACTTGAACGCATCGCACAAGCGCGCCGGTCCGCCGCCGAAACCGTGCGTAGCGTGGGCCGCCGCTTTCCGTTGCTGCTTTATCTGGGTGCGATCACGGTCCTGACTGCGATCTTCACGTGGGGCCTGCTCGCAAAAGCCGATGCCGACGGCGTGTATGACTGGAACCTGGCACTGGTCGGACTTCTCGCGGCATTGTGCACGAGTCATCTGGCAGTTGCACTGGTGAACTGGACCGCAACATTGCTTGCGAAGCCGATACCGCTGCCCCGGCTGGACTTTGCGCAGGGAATTCGGCCGGATTGCCGCACGCTCGTGGTGGTTCCGACGATGCTGGTAAACCCTCAAAACATCGAGGATCTGGCCGAAGCGCTCGAAGTCCGCTTCCTCGCAAACCGCGACGATAACCTGCACTTCGGCCTGTTGACCGATTTTCGCGACGCGCACGAGGAGGCACAACCGGACGACGAGCCGTTATTGCGGCTGGCGCAGACAAAAATCGGGGAATTGAATGATAAGTACCGCCGCACGGAGGGTCAAACTGATGCCGATTCTTTCTTCCTGTTTCATCGGCCGCGCCGGTGGAATCCACGCGAGCGGCTGTGGATGGGTTACGAGCGTAAACGCGGGAAGCTTGCAGAATTGAATTCGCTTCTTCGCGGCGCAGGCCAGGACCGTTTCTCATTGATCGTCGGCACGACGCATGTGTTATCGACAATAAAGTACGTGATCACGCTGGACACTGATACGCAACTTCCGCGTGATGCGGCGCGGCAGCTCGTGGGCGCGATGGCGCACCCGCTGAATCGTCCGCATTTCCGCGCAACGCCCGGCGCAACGCGCTTCAACAAACCGGCACAACGCTCAGACCATCAGGTGGTGACCGAGGGGTACGCAATACTGCAGCCGCGCGTGGCGGTCAGCCTGCCGGGCACGAACCGGTCGCGCTATCCGCGGCTTTTCGGCAGCGAGCCGGGGATCGACCCCTATACGCGCGCCATCTCCGACGTATACCAGGACTTGTTCCGCGAAGGATCGTTCATCGGCAAAGGAATCTATGACGTCGACGCATTCGAGCGCGCGCTCAACGGGCAGTTTCCCGAAAACCGCATACTCAGTCACGACCTGATCGAAGGCTGTTACGCGCGCGCAGGTCTTTTGAGCGACGTTCAGGTCTACGAGGAATTCCCCACGCGTTACAGCGCCGACGTCAGCCGGCGGCACCGCTGGATACGCGGCGACTGGCAGATCGCGCAGTGGTTATTACCGCGCGTGGAAGTCAATCGCGCCGACGCCGAAACCCGCGCGCACCAGCAGCAGAATCCGCTCTCGGCGCTGTCGCAGTGGAAGATTTTCGACAACTTGCGCCGCAGCCTGGTGCCGGCGGCACTGACATTGCTGTTGGTGCTGGGATGGA
>DASYSI010000521.1:0-9654 GCA_036003485.1 Burkholderiales bacterium
CACGCCGCCGGAAGTCGTAAACGTGCTACATGGGGAAATCGTCAAGGCGCTCAACGCAGGCCTCGCGGCAAAGCTCAAGGAACTCGCGTTCGTCGTGTCGGGCAGTGGACCCCGGGAATTCGCGCCGTTTATCAAAAAAGAGATCGAGCTGCACCAGAAAATCGTCAAGGCGGCCGGAATGAAACCTGAGTAACGCCAGTAAACGATACACGGCGGCGCCACATTGAAAAGGAAAGAAAATGCCGTACGCAGATTCGAATGGAGTTGGGCTGTACTACGAAGAAGCGGGCAAGGGAACGCCGATCGTATTCGTGCACGAATTCGCAGGGGATTTGCGAAGCTGGGAGCCGCAGGTGCGCCATTTCAGCCGGCGCTACCGGTGCATTGCGTTCAACGCGCGCGGGTATCCACCTTCGGACGTGCCCAAAGCCCAGTCTGCGTACTCGCAGCGGATCGCAGCCGACGACATTGCGAACGTGATGCGTCACATCGGCGTTGGCAGTGCGCACGTCATCGGCTGCTCGATGGGCGGGTTTGCTACGGTGCACTTCGGCCTGAACTATCCGCGCATGGCGAAATCGCTGACGGCCGTCGGCACCGGCTCCGGCTCTGATTCCGACAAGAGCGCGCAGTTCTATCGCGACAACGCGGAGATGGCTTCCCGTTTCGATAAGCTCGGGACTGCCGAGGCGATCAAGCCCTACCGGATCGGCCCGTCGCGTGTGCAGCTGGAGAACAAAGATCCCCGCGGCTTTCGCGAGTTTTGCCAGCAGTTCGCCGAACACTCGGCGCTCGGCTCGGCCCGCACGCTGCGCGGCGTGCAGATGCGACGGCCGTCGATTTACAGTCTCGAGCGCAAGCTGCGCGCGCTGAAGGTCCCGTTGCACATGATCTCGGGCGATGAAGACAACAGCTGTCTCGAGCCCGGGATTTTCGTCAAGCGTGTGTGTCCCTCGGCCTGGCTGACGGTTTTTCCCGCAACTGGACATGCCGTCAACCTCGAGGAGGTCGATCTGTTCAACCGGATCAGCGGTGACTTCCTTGCACAGGTCGACAGCGGCCGCTGGCGCCCGCGCGATCCGCGCTCGTTCAATAAATCGAACCTGCTCAAGACCTGAGAGGAGCGGCACGGCTCCAATCGGGACGACAATGGCGGCGCAAGAGGTCGGTCAGCTCGGACGCGCTCGTCCACTGCTCGAGCCTTGTGATTGCGCGTTCGACTTCGTCGAGGCCTTGGGACGTCAGCGCCGCGCCTGCGAGCGCGCGAAATTTCTCGCGAATCTCGGACTCGTCGTACGGGTTCAGGCAATCTCCCCTCGGGCTGTCGCAGGCAACCGTCGTCTGCCGTCCGTTTTTCAGCGTGAGCGTGACGCGGGCCGGCTTCAATGCGGGCACCGCTGCGGTCATTGCCGGGTCTTCACTGATGTGTACGCGGTGGCGCAGCGCCGTTATCGCCGGATCGTGCAGCGCCGAGTCGTCGACTGATTCGAACCCGGCGCTGCCTCTGACCGCGAGGCACGCGGCAACGTGAGGCAGCGAGTACTTCGAAGCGAAATAGTTCGGCGGATCCGCGTGGCGCATGACCGATGCGAAGCGGAAAGTCGCGACATCGATGCGTTCGATCTCTTGCGGTTTTGCGCCGAGCGCCGTAATTGCTTCCTCGAGTGCATCGAGTGCGGCGTAGATCGGATTGCAGCACGCCCGCAGACGAAACCAGTTGCGCGTGATTTCCCAGCGCGTGCCGAGTTCGTCCAGTAATCTGGTCGGATCGAAGCCCTCGCCCACGAGGCTGCTGAGCGCCTCCTCGATCGCATCGTCCTGCGCGCTAAAGCCTGCGAGCGCAAGATCGGGCGCAAGCGCGAGCGCGAATCCGCTCATTCCCCCCGCCACATTCAGCGCGGTCGCCCCGGCAACAGCATTGTTGTAGCTCGGTGTCAGAACGAGAGTAGCCGCAATACGCATCGCGCGGCTCGTGTCAGCCGCGTTCAATGCGCGCAATCGCGATCCTGCGGCAGCCGCACCCAACAGCGCAGCCTGACCGTTCTGGTGTGCGAGCGGCCGGGTTTTCATAGCCGTCCCGAGGCGTGCGCCGGCGTCATAGCCCAAGATCAGGGCTGCGAGCATGTCGCGCCCGTTGCTTCGCGCCCATTCGCCGACGCTCAGTACGCCCGGAAGAATCTGCATCGCGCCCTGATAAGAAACATACCGATGCCCTTCGCCCAGTTCTAGCGATCGTCCGGCAATGCCGTTCAATAAAGCAGCAGTTCGCGGGTCGCTCGCCGGCCAGTCAGGCGCGAGTACGGTGGCGCCCGTTCCCGCAGTCGCGATCAATCGCTCGCGCAGCGCGCGCACCTCGGGCCGATCCGTTCCCGCCAGAATGACACCAATCGTGTCGAGCACGACGAGCTTCGCATACCGTTGCACTTCCTCCGGTACCTGCTCGAGCGTCGTCTCAGCGACGAAACGAGCAAGCTTTTCTATCTGCTGCGCCATTTGCGTTCTCTACCCTGGTGATTGCGATATTCGGTACAATTCGGAGCGCGGTCTGTGCTATGCCGACGCGGTGGATTATAAAGAACCATTCGATGTAATCGAATATATTCGGCATGAGCTTTATCGCATGCGCGATAGCAGCGGTTAACGCGCTCGATCTTCAGCGGTGAGAAGCCGTCCATCGCCGCATTATCTCCAGCAGTCGCCGCTACCGGTTATGCTGCAGCGAACGCCGTGCTCGATGAGCAAGCACTGAAATTCATCGGTCGTATACTGACTGTCTTGGTCGTAGTGGCGGTGGCACGCATAGGCGTTGAAAGACAATTATCATGACAGTGCTGGTCACCGGTGGTGCGGGATACGTGGGCTTCAACGTGGTCGAGGATTTGCTCGCGAACGGGCGCGAGGTCGTGCTGTTCGACCGCGGTCGCATGCCACCATCAGCGCAGCGGGCAATCGCTCCTTACGCGAAGCAGCTGACCGTCGTGCAAGGCGATATCTGCGATGCTGACCAGCTCACGCGCGCATTTGAGCTGCATAAGGTCGATGGCGTCATTCATTGCGCCGCGGTGACCTCGGGTTCGGAACGTGAAGCCCGCGATCCGAAAAGCGTGGTCGATGTCAACCTGAACGGCACCATCAACGTCCTCGACGCGGCGCGACGAACCAAAGTGAGACGCGTCGTGTATTCGAATTCAGGTTCGGTGTACGGTGAAACGCTGTACCAGGGCCTGCCGCGGCTCTTCGAAGACACTTCGCCCCCGATTCCAATCAGGCTTTACTCGATCACCAAACAAGCCGCTGAGCGCACATGCCTGCGAATGCGCGAGCTTTGGGATCTCGACGTAGTGTCCGCCAGGCTTGGCAACGTAATCGGCCCATGGGAGCGCGCCACCGGCGTGCGCGACCGCTTCGAGCCGCACTCCCAGCTTGTATCGTTCGCAGCCTCGGGCAGGGAAGCGCTATTGCCGCATCGCGAGATTCCGCGCGATCTCGTTTACAGCCGCGATGTCGCCGCCGGATTGATCGTGCTGCTCGATGCGAAGGCTCCGCGCCACGCCGTATACAATCTCAGCTCCGGCCAGGTTTGGGGCGACACCATGGTTGCGTGGTGCGAAGCGCTGAAAACCGTTTACCCGGGCTTTCGCTTTCGTGTCGCGGCCGAAGATGAGACGCCCAACATCACCTATTCCGACCAGGAACGCTCTTTGATGGATATGGGGCGCATGAGCGACGAGTTCGGCTTTCGGTCACGCGAACCCGGCGCGGTATGGGCTGGATTCCTGGACTGGGTGCGTCGCACACCGGATTTCTGGAAAACCTGAATTTGGTGAGCGCCTCGTGCGGCGTAGCAGTGCGCGCAGATTTCGCCCGCCCGCGCTTCAGACGTCACTGGCTCTTGATTCCCGCGCGCTGGATAACGTCGCGGTACTTCTTGATTTCGGACACCATGATGTCGCGCAACTGCTCGGGAGTCGATGGTACGAGTTCGAGGCCCTGCACCCCAACTCGCTCAACCAAATCCGGTCGTCGCAATATCTTTACAACTTCGGTCCGCAGCCGCAGCGCCGCGTCGGGAGGCGTGCGCGCGGGCGCTACCAGGCCCCACGACTCGATCATGTAGAAATCGGGAAACCCGGACTCCGCCATGGTCGCGACACCGGGCAAAAGCGCGGAACGCTTACGGTCCGCGATCGCGAGCGCGCGCAGCTTTCCACCCTGCACGAACGCCAGCACCGATGACACCGGATTGAACATCATGTCGATCTGTCCGCCCATGATGTCGATCATGGCCTGCCCGCCTCCTTTGTACGGCACGTGGACCATCGTTACTTTGTCACGCGCCGCGTTAAGCTTCATCAACTCGCCGGCGATGTGGTTGGCGATGCCGATGCCGGAGGATCCGAAGTTGATCGAGCGCGACTGCGCCTGAGCCCGCGAAATCAAGTCCTGAACCGATTGCGCAGGATTCGACGGATTGACCACGAGCACGAGCGGCGATTGACCCGCGAATGTGAGCGGCAGAAAGTCATTGACCGAATCGTAGGGCAGCTTGGCGTTCAGCGTCGCATTGCCGGCATGCGCGGTGAGCGAAGGCAGACCCAGCGTGTAACCATCGGGCTGCGCGTGCGCGACCGCCTCCATCGCGATGACACCGCCCGCGCCTGCTCGATTGTCCACCACGATCTGCTGACCGAGCGCGCCGCCCAGCGCAGGCGCGATCAGACGTCCGAGCAGATCCGCAGTTCCGCCCGTAGGAAACGGCACGATGAGGCGCAGGGGTCGCTTGGGCGCCCACTCGTCTGCGCTGGCTGTCCCCGACGCAAAGAGGCAACAAGCAACGAACGCGCAACGTATGGCGTTTGACCCATGCATTACACAATATTACTGTAAAAACTCATTCGAGTTGGATGCCGGAATCGCGCGCTCTCCTCATAAGCCCAGCAGACGCGCGGCGTTGCCGCCCAGTACTTTGGCGCGATTGGAAGCATCCAATCCTGTGATCGCCTGCAGCGCCTCTACGGGATTTTCGTAGCCCATGTCGAAACAGTAATCGCTGCCGAGCGCAATGCGATCGACGCCAACGAGACGGATCAGGAATTCCATGACCGCTTCCGAGTGGCACACGGTGTCGTACGTAAAGCGCCGCAGGTAATGACTGGGCGCATGCGGCAGGTGATTGCATTCCGCACGCACGTGAAAGCCGCGGTCGAAACGGCCGATCAGGATCGGGAAGACGCCGCCGGAATGCGGCAGACAGACTTCGAGCGTCGGAAAGGCATCGAGCACTCCGCCGAAGATGAGGTGCGCCGCCGCAATGGCTGTTTCAGTCGTGTTGCCGATCAGATTCGCAAGATGAAACCGCGTGAGGCGGTCACCCATCCCGATCACGGTCAGCGGCGCGTAATGCAGAAATATCGGCAGCTTGAGCGCTGCGATGCGTTCATACAGCGGGAAGAAAGCCGGGTCAGAAAGATCGCGCTCGGCGAAACGAGTCCCCAGGCCTACTCCGCGAATGCCCGGCAGTTGCGCCGCGCGTTCGAGCTCCTTGATCGCTTCCGCCGGATCGTGTACCGGAAGTGTTGCGAGTCCGACCAGACGATCGGGATGCGCGCAGTGCGCGGCACTCGCAGCATCGTTGAACGTGCGCGCGATCTTGACCAGCAGCTCACCATTGCGCGCAAACGCATAAGGCGGCGGCAAAGACAGCGCGTGCACATCGACGCCCTGACGATCCATGGCCGCGAGACGCAAATCGAGCTCGGTGAAGGCGCGATCGCGCAGCTTGTGGGTGCGTGAGCCGGGATCATCCGGTTTGCGCGGATCAGCGGTCGAGTACACGGTATCTGCCGGGAATCCATGATGCTTCAGCAACGCAAGATAGGGCGCGGGATAATAATGGGCATGGACATCGATCACGGGCTGCTTCGACATGCGTTCTCCGGACGTTACTGCAGGCTTGATTTTCTATTTAGTCTCTATCACGCGCGCCCCGCGCCGTAAATAGGCCAAACGGACTAGCGATCGGCTATGACGCAGGGGTCGGAAAAGTAGCAGCCGCAACCGGACGAACGTAGAAATGCTACGACCTCGGATAACCGCGCGCGCAGCATCGTCATTCCACGCGGATCTTCGCAGCTTTGACGAGTTGCGCGTATTTCCGCTGTTCATTGCGAACGAATTCACGAAACTCCTCGGGACCGGCGCCTATGACTTCGAAGGCCTGACTTTCGAAATTTGACTTGACTTCAGGAATGCGCAGTATCTTCGCCGTTTCGGAATGGACTTTGCCAATGATGGCTTTCGGTGTGCCAGACTGAAAAAACGTGCCGAACCACGATGTCGCTTCGAAGCCGGGTATGCCGGCTTCGATCATGGTCGGCATGTCTGGCATGAGCGGCGTGCGCGCGCGTGAAGTGACGGCGAGGCCTTTGAGCCTTGCGGTTTTGACCTGCGGAAAACCGGTCGCCACGCTCGGAAAGCTCATCTGCACTTCATTGGCGATGGCCGCGGAAAGTCCTTGCGGCGCACCCTTGTACACCACGTGCGTAATGTCGACACCCGCGGCGTTTTTCATCATCTCGGCGGCGAGCTGCGCGATACTGCCCTGACCATAGGATGAATAGTTGAGCTGGCCCGGCTTGGCTTTAGCCAGCGTGATCAATTCCCGGACCGAAGTTACCGGCAGTGACGGATGAACGACGAGCATTAATGGAAACGCTTCGACCAGCGTAACCGGTACGAAGTCACGCTCGTTGTCGTAGCGCACTTTGTAGAGCAGCGGATTGACGACGTAGGCGACCGAATGCACGAAGATCGTGTAGCCGTCGGGCGCGGACTTTGCGGCAATTTCCTGGGCGATCACGCCGTTCGCGCCGCCGCGATTATCGACGACAACTTGCTGCCCGAGCGCGTCGGTCAATCTCTGGGCGAGCGTGCGGGCGACGATATCGGTAGGACCGCCGGCCGTAAATGGAACAATCATGCGCAGCGGGCGCTGCGGATAGGTGCCGGTCGCGGGCTCGACTTGCGCGGCGATGCCGATGTGGCTCATGACGAGCGCCGTCAAAGCTGGCACTGCGGCTCTGTGTCGCATGATCCAGACTTAGAAACTTTGCGGCAAAGGACGCAAGGGAAAGCAATTCATTACAAACAGAGCGCAGGAAGTGGCCTGCACCACATTATTTCACGACGCATACAAGTGCAAAGATAAAGTACTGGATTCTACTTGGCGTCCTTTGCGGCAAGGCTGTCATTAGGATTAGTTCCGTACCGTTGTGAAAGTCCCCGGAATATGGAATTCGAGAAAACTCACGTCGCCTTCCGCTGTACACAGACCGTGGCGATCTCCGGCGGGAAAATGCGTCGCCTGACCACGCTCGAGCACTGCATCCTTGCCGTTGACCGTGAAGCGCACCTTGCCCGTCAACACCACAAACATGCTTTCCGCGTTGGGATGCATGTGCAATGTGGTGACTGTCTCTTTCTCGTAGAGCACGATCATCGCGTGGCCGCGCTCCGAAGGCGCTGCGCTCTTGTCGACAAAATGAATGCGGCGCTTCTTGGCCTCGGGAATCTCGACCACCGGCTGCGTCTTGCGCTGGGCGACGACGATCCCGCCTTTGAACCCGGGATGGCCGTTCGCTTTGGCTGCGGGAGGGGCGATGATGCTGATGACCTCGGCCTCTGCCGCGCCGCTGTTGGACAACGTAAACTGCAGGCCTTCCTGCAGCGTCGCGAACGATTCCTCGCTCATGCGGTGCACGCCACCGCTGCCGGTTACGGTAGTTTCGCCGCGCAGCGTGAAGAGATAGCGGTCGGAACCCTGCGGCACCTTGTCTGACAGTTTCGCGCCGGGTGCGAGACGAATGACGTCAGCCTGCATTTCCTTGCCGTCGCTGCCCGTAATGGGCGCCGTTTTGACGCCGCCGGAAATATCCTTGTACGGCAGCGACGCGAAGGTAACGACTTTCCCCATGATAATTCTCCGGTTTTGATTGTGAGTACTGGATGCGAAATTTGCGGGTGCGCGTTTTCAGCAGCCGATGACTCGCGCATCTTTTAAGCGCGAGCATAATAGCATTCGCGATTTCAATCGTCCACTTCGCCAGATCGTTCCTGACGCTTTGAGTTCTGGCAGGCTAAATCACGCGACGCTGTTTCAACTCGCGCTGCTGCGCTTCGTCGTAACCGAGTGACCTCAGTATTTCGGAATTGTGCGCGCCCAACGCCGGTCCGACCCACGCGGTCGCGCCCGGCGTATCCGAAAGCTTGGGCACTATGCCCGGCAACTTGATTGCGGTGCCGTCGGGTAGCTTATGCTGCTCGATCATGCCGCGCGCAAGATAATGCGCGTCGTTGAGAATGTCTGCGGCGTCGTAGACTTTGCCCGACGGTACTTCAGCTTTTTCGAGAACCTCGAGCACGTGATCGAGCGCGTGCTGTTGCGTCCAATCCGCGATCGCCTGGTCGAGCTCTGCAGTACGCGGCACGCGACCGGCATTGGTCGCGAGCGCCGGATCGGCGGCGAGATCGGCGCGTCCGATCGCGGTCATCATGCGCTTGAAGATCGAATCATTGTTGGCGCCGATGATCACGTACTTGTGGTCGCGCGTCGGATACGTGTTCGAAGGGACGATGCCGGGCAGCGCATTGCCAGCGCGCTCGCGGATGAAACCGAGCACATCGAATTCGGGTACCAGGCTTTCCATCATGCTGAACACGGCCTCGTAGAGCGCAACGTCGACAAGCTGGCCGCGGCCGCCGTTGACGTCGCGGTGATGCAGCGCCATCAACGCGCCGATGACGCCGTATAACGCCGCGATCGAATCACCGATTGAAATGCCGAGCCGGACCGGCGGCCGATCCGCGTAGCCGGTCACGTAGCGCATGCCGCCCATCGCTTCCGCGACGGTGCCGAAGCCGGGCCGGTCGCGATACGGGCCGCTCTGGCCATATCCCGACAGCCGCACCATGATAAGGCGCGGACTGATTTTGGAAAGCTGTTCCCAGCCGATATTCCATTTCTCGAGCGCGCCGGGACGAAAATTCTCGATCACGATATCAGCATCGACGGCGAGCCTGTGCACGATCTGCTGTCCTTCCGGAACGCGCAGATTCACCGTTATCGACTTCTTGTTGCGCGCCTGGGCGAACCACCACAGCGAAGTGTCTCCATACATCTTGCGCCACTGCCGCAACTGGTCACCGCCATCAGGTGCTTCGATCTTGATCACTTCGGCACCGAATTCGGCGAGGACGCGGCTGCAGAATGGACCCGCAATGAGCGTTCCGAGCTCGATGACTTTGATTCCTTTAAGCGACGGCGATGAAGGTTTGCGCATCGGCACTTCGGGGCGGCAGCGGCGCCGCAGCCTTTTGTTCAAAGAAGCATTTTAATACCGGCGTCCCACTCGCGAACACTAGCAGGCTGATGCTTGCGCTGTCAGTCATCTCCCACACCGTATTCGGCGCTTTTCGCACAGGCACGCGCACCGGATAGACTTAGGCTCCTTCATACAGGGATGCCGAGGTTCAGCAGGCAACCTGAGATAACACCATAGGAGACACGCTGTGCTTTACTATGCCGCCGTTTTTTTCATCATCGCCCTGATCGCCGCCGTGTTCGGATTCGGCGGCATCGCGGCCAGCGCCGCAGGA